>JAVEEO010000533.1 GCA_030840415.1 Pseudonocardiales bacterium
CTCGCCGTCCCGTCGGCGTCGGTTCTGCCGTGCGCGACCAGTCCGCCGTGGTAGCTCACCGTGACCGGCGAGTTGCCGACCAGCCCGGCGGCCGTCAGGGTGACGTGGTTGCCGACGATCTCGCTGGTCAGCGTCGGCTTGGTGATCTTCTTGCTGACCCGGTAGATGTAGACCCGGGCTTCGTGATGCCAGTAGACGACATGGACCAGTTGGCCGCCGAATGACTGGATCAGCGACCGGAACCCCCGTTCGGTGACGGTGCCGGCCAGCTGGTCCTGTTCGGGCGGATCGTCGAGCGGCTTGGTGTTGTAGACCAGGTACGACACCCGGCCCTGCTGGATCAGGCGTGCCGGCCAGACGTTGACCCAATCGAGGGGAGCCTGATTGCGCCGGGCCGAGGAATGCACCAGTTCGCCACCGGGCAGCACGGTCGCTATCCGGAACTTCCCGTACGGATAGGCGTCGACCCCGCCGTAGAAGGACAGAACGTATTGACCGGACCCGTGGGACAGGGTCATCGCGCCGGCTCGCTGCGCGCCCTGGGCCTGCAACCAGTACGCCGCCTCGCGCATGCCGGCTGAGCCCTCGTCCGACATCGCTGCGCGCACCGCCGAAAGCTGGGCCAGGCAGATCACCAGCGCCAGGCCGGCGGTTCCGAAGATCACCGGCCTGGCGATCATCGATCTGGCGATCACCGGTGTGGGGCCGAGCAGCCCGCGGCGGGCGCCGGCCTCAGCCGGCCGATGAACGTACTGCCCGGCCCGAGCCAACGATTCGTTGAGGGCCCGTCCGGCCAGCAGTGCCAGGGGCGGCATTGCCGGCAGCAGGTAGTTGAAGCCCTTCAGCGGATACAGCTGCAGGAAGAGTGCGAACATCACCAGCCAGGTCGCGGGCAGCAGGTCACGTCGGTCGCGCCGCAGCACCGTCGACAGCACACCGAAGCCGAGGATGGCGCACATCAACAAGCCCTCGGACCGCCACAATTCGCTGAGGTAGAAGTACCACACGACATCGCTGGCACGCTTGGTGCTGGCGGCCAGGAAGTTCGCCAGTTCGGCGTGATCGGCCAGAACTTGAATGGCCACCGGAGTCAGTGCGGGCAGGCTCACCAGCAGTGCCAGCAGGGTTTGCCGTAACCGGAGTCGCCGCCAGTCGCCGGTGATCAGCAGGAAGGCGGCAACTATCGGCACGACGAGAACGCTGGTCACCTTGGCCTGGGTGGCGATCGCGGTCATGATGCCGAGGCCGGCCAGCCAGCGCGTGCGTCCGGTGAGCTGCCATTTCAACAGGCACAACATGACCAGGGTGACGAAGAATGTGACGGTCGAGTCAAGTAATGCCAACCGGCCGAGGCCGACGGCGTATCCGCTCGTCGCGAGAATCAGGCCCGCGAGAAACCCGCTCCCACGGCCGTAGAGCAGCCGCCCGATCTCGTAGACACCGATCACCGTCAGGACGCTGAACACCGCGCTCACCACCCGAGCAGCCGTGTCCGACACCCCGACCACGCGGTAGACACCAGCGACGATCGACTGGTAGATCAGGAAGTTGGAGTTGCCCCTCGATGCCAGGATGAACCACCGGTCCATGCCGCCGGTGTGCGCCAGCAGTTCGGCCTGGCCGGCGTATACCGCTTCGTCTCCCCGAAAGCCGACGTCACTCAGCCGCCACAGCCGGACAATCCCCGCTACCGTCGCAACGCTGGTCACCGCGACCACGCCCAGCGGATCCGGCCGGTGGGCAGAGCCGACCGCTGCGATCCTGCGACCGACGCGCCGGGCGATCCCCGGCCGCTGGTCGTCGCGCCGGGTCGGCGCGACCAGCGTGGACGTCTCGGGGCGGCCAGCTCGGCGGGCGATGCCGGCCCGGCGACCAGACGCCCAGTGTCGAAGGAGCTGCGTGGCGCGGAAACCGCCCCGGCCCGTCACGGGGCCCGCCCGACGCTCGGGCGACCTGGGTCCGCGAAGTCGTCGGCGGCACTACGAATCGCTGCCTGTGGGCCGGCTGGTTCCAGGCACGGCACAAGGACGAGCTGTGCCATGAAGCCCCCCCGGTGCTCGCGACACGCCACTACTTTCCATACTGCTTAACCGATGAACGAAGATAAGCACTTTCGAGGTGGGGCCGCAAGCCTGCAACCGGCGTCCGACGCCGACGTTACGTCGGGCCATTACTCCATTTCCACCGCGCATTCGAGTTGTATGTCAATGCTTGGTGATCTCCACCCGCGGTACGACGGACGGCACGCCGAGCCGTCGTGATAGATGTCGTGATAGATATTCACAGATTGCATTGTCATGGACCAATAGGCCGCTGGACCGGCATCCCACCCCATGGCGACGATCGGGCATCGTGCTGCCGCAGGGACACCCGACCGCCGAGGGATCATCGGCCGTGCCTCAACGCCTGTTGCTCATCCGAGCGGTAGGCCGAACGCGGTGGCCATGTTCGGAGCGCTCGCGGCGTTGCGCAGCAGCGGAGCGCCCAGCACCTGGTCGTAGAGCCGCAGCAGGCTGTAGTGGTTCAGCGCCGTGGTCACCACCTTGTGCGAACCGTCCAGGCTGCGGTGCAGAACCGCGGTCAGCACCACGTTGCCGCTGTGACTGTCGTCCTCGTCAGCGGTGATCACAATCGCCAGCCGGCCGCTGGTGAAGTCCGGGCCTGCCATGATCTGGGGCAGCCACGACTTGAGGTAGTTGTCCGCGGTGGTCAGCGAGCAGTCGTGGGCGTCGTCGCACAGGTCCGGGATCCAGTAGCCGGCGTCGGGCAGCGTGCCGGCAGCCACCGCGTTGTGCATCGCCCCGCTGCTCGGAGTGCCGGCCGGCACGTTGAACAGCCTGCAGTTGGCCCGCTGGGTCGAGCCGGCGAAGTAGGCCCACGGGTTGTGCTTGACGGCGTAGCGGCCTGAGCTGGTCAGCTGGCAGTTGCCGGTCATGCTCTCGGCATAGGTGCCCGCGGTCCTGCCGACGGCGAGCGCCTGGTCGAAGACGCTGTCGCCGGCCAGCGGGTGACTGGACGGCGCGGCATCGTCGGTGACCCCGAAGGTGTCGCCGCCTGCCATGGCCAGGTAGTTGGGCAGGCTCGGGTGCCGGATGGCGGTGTAGTTGCTGGCATAGCCGAACCGCTTCGCGAGGCCGTCCACGTAGGGCATCCCCGACTGCACCTGACCGAGGCTGTGGTTCTCGACCACCACGGTGAGCAGCTTGGTGATTCCCCCCGGAGCAGGCGCTGTACTGGTCGGTGCCGTGCTGCTCGGTGCCGTGCTGGTCGGTGCGGTGCTGGTCGGTGCGGTGCTGGTCGGCGGGGCGCTGGTCGGCGGGGCGCTGGTGGAGTACTCGATCACCAACTGGGGCGGGTTGGCCGCCTCCCTGCTGTCGAAGTACCGGGTGGCGGTGGCGGTGGTGGTCAAGCCGAACGACGTCGTACCGGCCTGGACCGCGGCGGTGACGTCGGCCTCGGTCCACTGACCGGCGGTCAGGGTTCCGGTGGTCGAGACCTGTGCGCCCAGCGCCGGCCGGTTGGCCCAGCTCAGAGTGCGCTCGTCCCAGCTCGCCGAGGTGCTGAACACCTTGGACCGGGTGATCCCGCTCGACCGGGAGAACAGCCGCAGGGTGGCACGGGCAACGGAGCCTGCCGGTGCCGGGAACCGCAGGTAGGACACCGCGGTGGCGCTGCTGGTCGCGTTCTGCTGGATGGTGCCGGCGGTGCCGTAGTTGGCGCTGGTGGCGTTGGAGGCGACATAGCTGTCAGCGCTGGCCACCCCGGTCGACGGCGACGGGCTCTGCACCGGCGCGCCGGGCGGCAGGTAGGCGGCGGCCATCGCGTCGAGGTAGGCCTGCCCGAACTGGACGGTCGGCTCGACCCCGGTCCCCTCGCCCCACTCGTTCCAGCTGGTTATCAGTTGCCATTGCGCGCCGGAAGCGACCTGCTGGGCAAGCGCGGCCTTGAAGGTGCTCAGGTTGCGGTCCAGCCGGGGGGTGGCCTCGTCGAACTTGAAGAAGCCGGGCGCGACGTTGACCGACCAGGGCAGCACCTGCTGGATCGCCGAGGCCGGCCCGTACTGGTGCCAGGCATCGGGTTGGTGGGCGCAGTTCTGGTAGCCGGGCATCACCTTGAGATTGAGGTAGAACCGCCCCTGGTTGGCGCTGGCCCAGCGATCGGCAACCGCGCAACTGGTGTCGTCGGCGTTGTAGACGAACAGCACCGGGCGGCCGCCTACCCGCAGCCAGGCCGGTGAGGCGGCTGCCTTGGCCGCCAGGTAGTTGAGGTCGGAGGCCAGTTCGCCGGCGGTCGGATTGCCGAACCCCTCCTTCTCGTAGTACGGGGCCACCTTGAAGCCCTGAGCCGCGGCGGTGCTGAGCAGCAGCGGCAACCGCGAGTCGGTCTTGGTGGCCTGGCCCCACCAGGAGGAGATGAAGGCGTTCAGCCCGGCCGCCTTGGCCTGCCGCACCTGGGTGGCGACCACGGCCGGATCGCTGCTGTCGTACTTGCCCGCGGCCGGGGTGTAGTGCGAGGCCCAGTGTTCGGTCTCGGGAAACCAGCCGTAGTAGAACGCGGCCCGGATCGGCGCTTCGGCCGCTGCCGCCTGCGGGGGGTGGTGCTGCCCGGCCAGCATCAGCAACCCGGCTACCAGCAGCGCGGACAGCGCGGCCGGCACCATCGGCAACCGGCGTAGCCGACGGCGGACACGGTAACGCTCTGTAACCTGTGTTTCAGACGATTTGATTGTGTTTGCTTGGGCGTTGCACATCAACGAGCTCCGTCATCAGGGGTTTTGTTCGGACAATCCCCCATCGACCGAACGGGTCGATTACGAAGAGTAACGGAGCAATCATCAATGTCCAGCAGTAGATTGGGTGACATGGGGCACCGCACGCGCAGCGATCACCGATGAGCGAAGCTCCGGACCTCGACCATCTCCAACGGTTCGTGCAGGCCCAGGACGCCGAGGGGACCTACCGTCGCGCCGTCATGGAGTTGCGCCAGGGTCGCAAGGCCAGCCACTGGATGTGGTTCGTGTTCCCGCAGGTCGCGGGGCTGGGACTGAGCGCGATGTCGCAGCGGTTCGCGATCGACTCGCTGGCCGAAGCACAGGCCTACCTGCGCCATCCGGTGCTCGGGGCACGGCTGCGGGAGTGCGCGGGCATCCTGACAGCGCACACCGATCACAGCGCGGAGCAGATCTTCGGCGCCCTCGACGCGCGCAAGCTGCAGTCGTCGATGACACTGTTCGCGCGGGCGGCGCCCGAGGAGGCCGTCTTCGCGCAGGTGCTCGACCGGTATTTCGACGGCATGGCAGACCCTGCCACCGTGCAACGCCTGTAGGCGGCTCAGGCACCGCCGGGCATGATCGAGCCGGTCGGGCGCTCAGCCCACCCGGCGAGGATCGAAAGCGGGCTGGACGGCGGGGCTTCCCGCCGTCCAGCCCGTGACACAGCGCTCGAGCTACAGCTCGACGCTGTCCACCGTGGTGCCGGTGCCGGCCGACCAGCGGGCCGAGGACCAACGTGCGGAGGACCAGCGGGCCGAGGACCAACGGGCCGAGGACCAGCGGGCCGACGACCAACGGGCCGAGGACCAACGGGCCGAGGACCAACGTGCGGACGAGTAACG
>JAVEEO010000535.1 GCA_030840415.1 Pseudonocardiales bacterium
GCTGTGCCGGCCAGCGATTTGCCGGCTTGCAGGCAGTCGGCCGGCGGGCTGTCGGCGGCCATCACCAGGTGCTCGACCGACACCCGGCACCCGGCTTCGGCCAGCAACTGCCGGCCGAGCACGATGCTCAGCGCCTTGTCGTCCGCTCCCCGGCCGGCCTCCCCCGGGCCGGCCCCGCCGACCACCACCACCCGGCTCGGCCCGGCGGCCAGCAGCTCGCCGACCGCGGCCAGGCAGGCTGCCCGCAGCCGCTCCACCTCGGCCACCGGCCGGCCGGTGATGCCGGGCAGCAGCAGCGGCGGCTGCGGGCAGCCGGCGACGGCGACGATCCCGTTGGAGTCGGTCACGCCAGGCCCCGGACGGCCCGCTTCGGTGGCTGGCTGCCGCGGATCGCGGCGACCATGTCGAGCACCTGCCGGGTCTCGGCCACGTTGTGCGCCCGGAACACCATCGCCCCCTGCCAGGCGCAGACGGCGGTGGCGGCCAGGGTGCCGAGCAACCGCTTCTCCAGCGGCAGGTCCAGCGCCTCGCCGACGAAGTCCTTGTTCGACAGCGACACCAGCACCGGCCAGCCGGTCGCCACCATCTCGGCCAGCCGCCGGGTCAGCTCAAGGGAGTGCCAGGTGTTCTTGCCGAAGTCGTGACCGGGATCGATCAGGACCTTGTGACGCGAGACGCCCAGCGCGACCGCCCGCTCGGCCAGGCCCACCGTGCGGCTCAGCACGTCGGCCAGCACGTCGTCGTAGCAGATCCGGTGCGGCCTGGTCCGGGGCTCGACGCCGCCGGCATGGGTGCAGACCAGCGCGGCGTCGAACTCGGCGGCCACCTCCGCCAGCCGCGGGTCGTGGCCGCCCCAGGCGTCGTTGAGCAGGTCCGCGCCGGCCAGGCACACCTCACGGGCCACCTCGTGGCGCCAGGTGTCCACCGAGATGATCAGCTCCGGGAACTCCGAACGCACCCGGGCCACGAAGTCGACGGTGCGCCGGATCTCCTCGGCAGCGTCGACCTCGTCACCGGGGGCGGCCTTCACCCCGCCGATGTCGACGATCTCGGCGCCGGCCGCCACCACCTCGGCCACCCGCTCCAGGGCCTTGTCGAAGGCATAGGTGGCGCCCCGGTCGTAGAAGGAGTCCGGGGTCCGGTTCACGATCGCCATGATCAGCAGGGCGTCGGCGTCGAAGTGGCGGCCGGCTAGCTCGAGCATCGGGCCGCCGTCCGGTAGTGCCGGCTGGTTAGGGCCGGCGGCCGTTCGGCCACCGGGACCGGCCGACTGCGCCAGTCCTGGGCCTGCCGGTCGTACTGCTGCAGGCTCGCGGTAGCCGCGTCCGGCAGGGCGGGTACGGCGGCCGCGGCACCGGCCGGAACCGGCTGCGGACCGGGGACCGGCAACCGGCGCATCGCCGTGGCCAGGATCTCGGCTGCCATCACCCCGAGATCATGCACGTTCTGGTGCCGGTGCCCGCGCCGGCCCAGGTCGACCTGGGCGATCGCCGGCAGGCCGTGCCGGCGCCAGGTGTCGGTCAGGCTGGCGAACTCGACGCCGTAGCCGACCGGGATGGGCAACGACTCGATCAGCGATCGCCGGACTGCCCATTCGCCGGCCAACGGCTGGACGACAGCGGCCAGCTCGGGCCAGTAGAGGTTCAGCAGCGGCCGGGCCACCAGCTCGGTGACCCGGCCGCCCTGCGGCGCCGCGTTCGGCGCTGTCCCAGCCGAGGCGGCAGCCGGGGAGTCGGGCAGGTCATCGGCGAGCCGATCGTAGAAGCCTTTGGTCAGCAGGGTGTTCGGGTCGGCGAGCAACGGTCCGAGCAGGCCGGTCACGAAGTGCGGGCCCCACTCGGTGAGGTCGGCGTCGATGAAGACCAACAGGTTACCGCTGGTGACGAACAGCGACCTCCACAACGCCTCGCCCTTGCCGGGCCTCGCGGGTGTGCCGGTGTCGATGTCGCGGGCGGCGTACACGGCCGCGCCGGCAGCCCGGGCAACCGCCGCGGTGTCATCGGTGGAATCGGAGTCGAGCACGATCAGCTCGTCCACCAGTCCGGTGACCATCAGAGCCTGCCGGATCTGCCCGACCACGGCGGCGACGGTCGGGGCTTCGTTGCGCGCCGGAATCACCACGCTGACGGTGTGAGCCGACTCCTGCTTGGCCCTGACCAGGGCGGCGGCGTCATACCCTGCCGCGTCGAAGGTGTGCGAGTCGAACCATCGCCGCGCGGCGACATCCATTCCGGCACTCCCTCGCTGTTCTGCCCAGCCCGACGCTACACAGCCGAACTCCGCCCGACCCGACGGCGGAGTTCGCACCGGCTCAGCCGGCCGCCGCGAGCCGCCGGGCCAGCCGGGCCGCCACGGCTGCCGGGTCGGCTGCCTCGGTGAGCACCCGCACTACCACCACCCGGCGGGCGCCGGCGTCGAGCACCTGGTCGAGGTTGGCCTCGTCGATCCCGCCGATGCCGTACCAGGGCCGGGCCACCTCCTCGGCCGCCAGCGCGACCACCGGCTCCAGGCCGGTGTGGGGACGTCCGGGCTTGGTCGGCGTCGGCCAGATCGGG
>JAVEEO010000013.1 GCA_030840415.1 Pseudonocardiales bacterium
TCGATCTCGAAGCCGACCGTGCCCGGCGGCACGGTGGCCACCCGGGTCGTCGGCGCGCCCGGATCGGACCGCTCGGCATAGACCTGCACCGCCGAGGCGTCGACATTGCCGGCCAGCACCGCGACATTGTTGACGGCCAGCAGCGGGCCGCCGGGCTGGGCAGCCCCGGACTGGCTGGTGAGCAGGCAGAGCACCTGCAGATTGCCCTGGCCGGTGTCGTCGAACATCGCATCCGGCAGCCCGGCACCGCCGGCGTCGTAGCGCAGGTAGAACCCGCCGGCCACCACCACCGAGGCTTGCCAGAGCAGGCAGAGGAAGTCGGCGGCATCGCTGATCGACGCCGAATAGGTGTTCGCCGACGGCACATTCCGCGCACCGAGGCCCGGGTCGCGGGTCACGGTGGACAGATTGGTCTTGAGCAGCACGGTGTTGTGGGCGTCGACCGCGTCCGAGGCATAGCCGAGCGGGGCCGCCGAGGTGGCGTTGGGCGGGTAGAGCAGGTACAGCGCGGCGCTGTCGCTACCGCCGGCCAGATACGTCCACAGCTGGTAGAGCCGCTCGCTGTCCTCGGCCGCGGCGCCGCTGACCAGGTAGAGCCCGTCCAGCCAGGGGCTGCCCAGCGGCGAGCCGGACTCAGGCGTGGCGGTGTCGGCCGGATCATTGGGGTTGGCCACCCGGTTGATCGCGATGCCGATGTTCACCGCCCAGCAGTAGCCGGTCAGCGGGGTGCCCTCGGTATCGGGCGGTGCGGTCAGCGGCACCGTGGCGAGCCGGTAGCTGCCCGGTCCGCCAGCCCGTTGCTGCAGGTTGGCCGGCAGCGGCCACAGGCTGGGCTCGCCGGGCATCGCGCCGGTCGGACCATTCGGCAGGACGGGCCGGACGGCGGCCTGCCAGTGCTGGGTCACCTGGAAGTTGTAGTGCACCGGCGTCTCGCGGAAATCGGGCAACGCGGCCGGCGGCGAGGCGTTCAGGGTGATCGTGGTAGCCGGCAGGTACTGCCCGAAGCCGGCCTGGTCCACCGTCAGGTCCAGCTGGTCCACCGTGCCGGTGGCCAGGATCAGCCCCGGCCGCGGCTGATCGCCGGATCGCAGCCGGGGGTTGAGGGCGGCCAGCTCCGCGCTGACCGCCTCGCCGGTCGCGGCGGCCGCCCCGACGAGGCTGAGCCACTGGCTGGCCACCTGCCCCAGGGTGATCTGCACCGGCACCGTCGCATCGGGCCAGGAGAACTGCTGGCCGATCAGGTCGATCACGCCGTACAGGTCACCGGTGAACTTCCCGTCGGCCACCTGCTTCGGCGTCAGGTCGGTGA
Organism: Pseudonocardiales bacterium; assembly: GCA_030840415.1. GTDB lineage: Bacteria > Actinomycetota > Actinomycetes > Mycobacteriales > Jatrophihabitantaceae > Jatrophihabitans_A. The sequence continues at coordinate 1,310 of JAVEEO010000013.1, forward strand.
AGCTGGTGTCGTCCGGTGCAGGTGCCCGCAGGCCGTGCGCGACGAAGTTCGACAGCTGGGTGCCGATCGGGTTGAGCTGCGCGGTGCTGGTCAGGTCGGTGACCAGTTGGTCGACCGAACGGGACGGCACATCGCGGATGGTGAGCCGGCCGGCGGCGAACAGGCCGTCGAGGTCGGCGACGATGTCCACCAGATCCGGCAGGCCCAGGTCATAGGCAGCCGCCAGGCCGGCCAGCGTCTGATCGGCCGGAATGCTCGCGGTGAAGGCGGGCAGCCGCAGCACGGCCAGCGGGCTGAGTACGGTCGCGGTGGTGTTCGCCGCGATCAGGGCGTCCGGGCCCAGGCCGGGAAAATCCCTTGCCAAGCTGGCGAAAGTGTCCACCGCGACGATCGGATGGACCATCGCCGGCACGGTGACCGGGCCGGACAGCACCGGGTCGTTGGAGTTGTCCATCGCCTGGTAGAGCGCCTGGGTGCCGGCGATCCGGGCCAGCGTGTCGCCCGGGTGCACCGGATAGCCGACCCCGGTGCTGTCGAGGTAACCGCGCGGCACCTGCACCGTCCCGGTCGGCGCCGACCAGTCGAGCACGCTCGGGTTGAGCGTCGAGATCGCCTGCTCGTACCAGTCGAGGTGTTCGATGCCGTTGACGCCGAGGTTGCGCACCGACATCAGTGCGGTCAGCAGGTTGCGGGTGTCGCCGGCCAGCGGCTGGTAGCTGAAGGCCGGGATGGTCAGGTCCTGACCGGCGCGCAGCAGGCCGGCGAGCCGCTGGTTGGCAGCACCGACGGCCGTACCGGTGACCGGCGAGGCGGCGAACGGAACGACGGCGGCGATCGCGTCCAGGCTCTGGCCGGCCCGGACCTGGTAGGGCAGCGGCGGCATCGGGATGCTCAACCCGGTGGCCAGCACCGCCGCCGGGTTGTCCTCGGCGATCGACAGCGGGGTCACCTCCACCGGCAGGTCCACCTGGTCGCTGTCACCCCGGGCCGCCAGCGGATTCGCCGCGGCGAGCCGGTCGGGATGGTGCCCGGTGTAGCCGGCCAGGTCGACCAGCCGCTGGCCGCTGCCCAGCCGGACCCGGGCGGACAGGCCGTCGAAGCCGCCGGCCAGCGTGGCGAGGCTGGGGCCACCGGTTTCGGGATAGTCCACCGGGTAGTTCTGCAGCAGCGCGATCGCCGCCTGCAGGGCGGCCTGGGTGAGCAGCGCGCAGTACTCGCCGAAGATCAGCCCCGCCATGCTGAGCGCCAGCGGCGGCACCGGGCCAGTTCCGGTCGATACGGTCGGCGCGGGGGAACCGGGGACGGCCGCCGACGGCTCGGCGGCCCGGCCGCGGCCGGTGCCGGTGAGCAGTTGCTGGAAGTAGGCGGCCAGGTTCGCGGCATAGCCGGTGCTGACCGGCTGGTAGTCGGTGTAGTTGCGGCTCACGGTGCTCTCGCCGCTCACCACGGTCGCGGTCAGGTCCGGTGGCAGCGCGACGAAGGTTCCGCTGGTGTCGGACGGCCCAGGGTCACCGGTCGGGTAGCCGACCACCTCGAAGTGCAGGCTCATCGCCAGGAAGTCGACCAGGTGGGAGTAGCCGAAGGTGGCCTGCTGGAAGGTCGGATCGCTCACCTCCGTCACCAGATCCTCCAGCGCCAGCAGGCTGATCTGGTCCGTCCGGACCTTGCCGGCACCGGCCTGCGCGGCCCAGCGCAGGAAGGCCTCGACCAGCACCGCCAGCGCCGGCGCGCCGTCGGAGCTGAGGTGGTGGACGTGCTCGGTGGTCCACCGGTCCATCGCCGCCGGGCCGTGTACCGCCGGGTCGGTGCCGTTCTCGGCGAGGAAGCCGAGCACTATCTCGAACTGGTTGCTGCCCGGCTCACCGAGCTGACCGGGCGATCGGCCGTACAACGAGGCCGGATCGGCGACGGTGAACATCGGCACGAACTGCACCCGGGCGGTCTTGGCGTTGCCCGCTCCGAATACCGGCAACGCCGGCCAGGCAACGGGTGGCTCAGCGGGCATCCCGGACAGCCGGGGCAGCCGGTCCTGCCGGGACACCAGCTCGGCCTGGTACAGGCTGCGGTAGCCGGGCTCGGCCAGCAGCGAATCCAGTTCCAGGCGCGCGTGCCGCAATCGGCTCAGCGACCGCACCGGCAGCTGACTGCGCTGCTGGCGCAGCCGGGGCACGCTGAACAGCCCCTCTGGATCGGTGTCCTCCGACGCCCCGAGCTCGCCGGCCGACCGCGCCAGCGCGGCGGCGAGATAGCCGCGGCCGGCCAGCCGCGGGCTGTTGCCGCCGGGCAGCCACGGGGTGGCACTCGCCGAGCCGAGCACGAAGCTCTGCTCCAGGGTGAAGGCGAAACTGAAATGGACGGTGATGAAGATGATCTTGATCTTGGCCTTGGCGGTTACCGACAGCTTCAGCTCGACCAGCGACGGCCGGTGCGCCTCCAGCACGAACCGCACCTGAGCCCGGGCGACGAGGCTCACCTCGGCCTTGATCACGACGAAGTCGACGCTGCCGTACAGGGTGCCGACGATTCCGGCCACGCCCTGGATCCAGTAGTAGTTGTCGGTGCCGCTAGTCCGGTCGTAGGGGTTGAACGGGGCGAAGACCCCCTCGAAGATGCCGTACACCTCGATCGAGAGGCCGGCCTTCAGCGGGCCGGCCTGGAAGTTCTTGCCGAGCCCGATGGACAGTCCCAGGCCGGCCTCGATGACCGGCGAGAACGTGCCGTTGGTGATTTGCGGGACCCGCTGCGAGGTCGCGCCGGTGAGGTAGGCGAAGTAGAAGCCACCAGCACCGACGAACGGGAACACCTCGACCCCGAAGGACCGGGAGAAATCCTGGTTGTGCGGAAAGCCGAGGTCGATCCGGAAGTTGCCGTTGGTGTAGATGTCGAGGTGGATCAAGCCGAGCGTCACCGACACCGAGCCGAACTCCAGGTGCCGGAACATGTCCGGCACCCGCAGGTCGGCCGACAGCTCGCCGATGTCCTCGGTGATCTTTCGGTAGAGCAGCTCGAACCGCAGGCCGGCCAACCCGCCGGCCCGCTCGCCGGCCAGCGCGATCACGCCGCCGTAGAGCGTCGGGTCGAAGAACACCGCCGACAGCGTGACGGTGTCCAGGATGGTGGCGTCCAGCCCGAACAGCCAGTTGCTGTTGCCGTCGTAGCGCAGTGCGGCCGTTGCCGGATCGGTGAGCGGGTTGCCGCCAGTGGTCACCGGCTTGAGGTCGGCTCGCAGCGCGGTCAGGACCTTTTCGACGGTGGTGAGCTGGCTGACCGGCACCGGTAGCGCCAGGTGCTGGCCGAAGCCGACGTAGCGCAGGTCGAGCAGGCTGGCGCCCTTGCCCGGCACCGCCGGCGATTCCTCGTTCAGGACGTCCCAGGACAGTGGCTCGCCGGCGTCGCCGCCGAACGGCTGGCCGAGGAACTGCCCGGTCAGCTCTAGAAAAACCCGGCCCTCGCCGTTGACCGTGGTGTAGCGCAGCCCGATCGAGGTGAAGGTGGCAAAGCCCAGGTCCAGGCCGATCTTGTAGTCCACCGTGACGTCGTTGTTGGTCAGGTTCACCTTCAGCGACAGGTTCTTGAAGTCGACCTGGTACAGCACGTCCCACGGGGTGCCGAGCCGCCGGCTGCTGCCCGGTGACGCCAGGCCGATCAGGTATTCCAGGATCTCGCCGAAGGACAGGTCCCCGAGCCGGATGGTGAGGATGGTCTGCTGCTGATTGGTCTTCTTGTCCAGCTGCTGGGTCAGGGTGGCCTGGATGCCGCGCTGCTTGTACCAGATTCCGAAGGTCAACGCGGAGTTCGCCGGCGAGAACTCATAGCCTGCCGAGATCAGCAACCCGTACATGCTGAAGGTGCCGCTGACCGAGCCCGCGATCTGCCAGGGGGCGTCGGCGGCGACCCGGGCCACCGCCGCGCCGGCCGGCGGCAGCAGGAACGCCCCGGGCGGCACCAGCCGGGGCCGGACCGGGCCGGGCTCGGCGCGGGTGCCGTGCAGGCTGACCTGCGCCGACAACTGCAGCGTGGGGCTGCCCGGCAGCACCGTGAACTGCCAGGAGGTGGTCAGGCCGCCCTCGAAGGTGTATTCGGACGGGTTGTTCTCGGCATCGGTGGCCAGCGTCGCGATCAGCCGGTCGATCACCAGGTCCGGGATGCCGTACGCGCCACCGGGCACGTTGCCGCCCGGGTACATGAAATTCAGCAGCAACTGGGTGATGCTCAGCGTGCTGCCGGTCAGCAGCCCGCCGGCGAAGGCCCAGCCGACCCCGTTGCCGGGCGAGACAGCGGAGAAGAAGAACCGGCCCTCGTTGATACTGGTCAACGCGGTCAGGCCGGCCTGCAGCTCCTGGCCGTTGTAGTCGACCTCGAAGCTGATCCCCTGGAATCCCAGGGTGATCAGGGTGCCGCCGTTCGCCTCGCCGAAGCGGATGGTCCAGTCGGTGAGGATGTCGGTGCCGAAACCGAAGGTCCGGTTCGGGATGTCCACCGACATCTCCAGCCGGGAGATGTCCATCGCGATCGGCGGGGCATAGCGCCGTCCGGTCAGCTTCTCCAGCACCGAGCCCATCAGCGACTCGACCGAGACGGTCACATCCGGTGGCAGGCTGGCGGTGAACACCAGGCGCGGAATGCTGAGCGTGGCCCGCATCGGCACTTCTTCGACGATGGTGAAGTCGCTGTAGAGCAGGCCGCTGACCTGCGGCAGTTCGCCCTCGAACAGCACCGACAGCCCGGCGCCGACCCCTTGCAGGGTAAGGATATTGTTCGGCAGCAGCTCCCAATCACCGGTCTGCAGGAACACGTCGAAGGTCAGCGAGCTAACCGTGGGCAGAGTCGCGGTGCTCGGGTAATACAGCGACAGCGACAGCCCCCGCAATATCAGGGCGGCCGCCGGCGGCACGTCGGCCGGGATGGCCGCGGCGAGGTCCACCCCGGACCCCACCAGCGCGTCCAGTTCGCCCCAGGACGCCAACGGCCGGCTGGCGGTCACCGACAGCTCGTAGAAGTCGCTGGCCGGCAGCACCGGCATCGACAGCACCAATGCCGGTCCCGGGCCCAGCAGCAGGCTGGCCTGCAACGCGGCGGTGGCGAACGGCAGCGTCTGGTCGGCAATGATCGGTTCCAGCGGGTCGTGGTAGGGCAACGTCCGGTAGTAGGAGTAGACCGTTGCGCCGAAGGCGAATTCGGCTGCCACCCCCGGCAGGCTGACCGGCGCCGCACCGACCGGATCCAGCGTGAGCTCCGGCATGCTGCCGGTGCTCAGCACGACCGGCCCCTCGACCTGGCGGCTGGCCACCGTCAGCAGCAGCGGCTGGCCGGGCGCGAACGGCCCGGTGGTGACCACCGATGCCGACAGCGCCACGAACGGCTCGACCGGCCGGGTGAAGCCGTTGATCGTGGCGGTGCTGCTGGTCAGTCCGAACAGTGCCGCGTCGAACTCGACGGTTGCCAGCTCGGTGTCGGCCAGCCCGGCCAGGCTGTTCGGCAGCCGCCAGGCGCCGCCGGACGGGACGGCGCCACGAACCAGCAACTGCGGCTGACCGGTCTGGTCGACGCTGAAGGTGGCGGTCACCGACAGCACGGTCTGCGCGGACGGATCGCGGTCCCAGGGGAACAGCCCGGAGACGCCCTGGTAGGTGATCGCGTTGCTGGTCGGCGGCAGCGGGAAGTTGGGAATGCCGGTGATGCTCAGCCGCTGGCCGGCCAGCGCGGCGACCAGCAGGTCGCGTACGTCCGGCCAGTCGGGAACCTCGGATGCAGCGATGGTGAGCGTGCCGGCGTTCACGTCCTGGAACGGCTGCAACGCCGTGTACAGCTGCTGGATGTCCATCGAGGCGCCCGTCCTGCCGTCAGAAGGTGAGGGTGGCGATGAGTGGCAGATGGTCGGAGACGAAGATGTGGATGTACTCGGCGGCCCGCCTGGCGCTGGTGATGTTGTGCGCGGCGTAGTTGTTGCGGGCGTTGTTCCAGTTGATGAAAGTGCCACCCCAGGAGCCGCTGACCAACGGACTCCACGTGTACTGGCGAGAGCGTGAGTTCCACACCCGGCGCTGCGGCCCGGTCGGAGTCATCTGATGCCGGTTGTTGTTCGGGAGGGTGGCGACCACGTTGTTCATGTACGCGGCGGTCTGGGTCAACGCGGTGTCGTAGGCGTTGTGCGGGTTGGCCATCACCTCGGTGATCAGGTTGACCCGCTGGGCGGTGATCGCCGGAATCTTGCGGTTGAAGCCCAGGTCGATCTTGTAGCTGAGGTAGTTGTCGGGGTTGGCGCCGCCGATCGGCACGTCGTGGTTCTGGCCACCGATGATCTGCACGGTGGTCCGGCGATCGGCGTCGGCCGAGGTCGGATCCGGTGTGGTCCGCTGGTCGGCGCCGGTGTCGTACTCCTGACCCAGGCCGTCGGTGAAGTAGGCGTAGTCCTCCGGCCAATCGCCGCCGTCCACCGAGTAGTTGAAGTCACCGCCGACGAAGCCGTAGTTGGCCAGCACCGGATCCACCGTGGGATCCGGACGGTTGTGGTTGTCGACGTCGTCGACGACGTACAACTCTCGGGCCAGGCCCGCCATGAACGCCCCCCAGGAGGCACGAACCTGCTTGCTGGGCGCGTGGTACACCGCCACCGGGCACAGGCTGTTGTGACCGTCGTTGAGCTGCAGCACCACATAGGCCGGTCGCCGGGAGCCGGCGAAGCTCGGCCGCAGGTTCTGCATGTTGCCGGTCAACGGGTAGTTCAGCTTGGGCCAGTTGTCCATCAACTGGTAGGCGTTCCCGTCCCACTCGTACGGATAGACATTGGCTCGCCGGAACCCACCCCAGGCCTGGAACTCGTACGTGCCCTGACCGATCTGCACCTGGCCGGTGGGCCGGCCCCGCTGGCTGATGTTCAACGGTGAGTGCCGGCCGGCCGTGGTCGCCTGGGCGATGTCGGCGATGCCGCGGATCATGGTGTACGCGGCCCGGTTGTAGCGCCACACCACGGCATAGCACTCCGAGCGGGCACCGGTGCGATCGGTCAGATCGTCCGCCTCGCCGACCACGTCGACGTTCTGGTTCGGGTCGATCGCGCAGCCGCAGTAGCTGTAGGCCCAATCCTTGTTGCCGGCCCCGACGTATAGGGCGTTCAGCTTGGTGACCAGGTCGCGCAGTGCGGCGTTCATGCCGGGCTGCATCTCCATGATCATCAGCACGTCGATCTGGTGCTCGACGACGAAGGC
>JAVEEO010000016.1 GCA_030840415.1 Pseudonocardiales bacterium
CCAGGTGCAGCCGGTAGGCCAACTCCAGGTCCTCGCCACCCCAGCTGCGGATCTGCTCGTCGAACCCACCGACCGCGCGCAGCCGGTCGGTCGGCGCGGACACGTTGCAGGTCCAGTAGACGATCCAGGGCGCCGGCAGCGCGGCGAAGTCATCGGCGTACTTGGCGTAGAACAGCTCCCGGACGTCGGCCCACCGGCCCGAGGCGGCCACCAGCGCGAGCACGGCGTCCGGGTCCTGCCAGCCGTGCTCGTCCAGGGTGGCGATCATGGCCGCCGCCTCGTCGCCGTCGGTGCCGAACCCGTAGACGTAGCCGATCACCGCCACCGGCCCGTCGGCCCGCTGGTGGCTGTCCAGGTGCGCCCGCAGGCAACCCGAATGCAGCAGCACCCCCGAGTCGACCATCACGCACACCGCCCCGGCGGCGTGGGCGATGCCGACGTTGCGGGCCTGCGCCACCCGCCAGCCCTCGTCCGGCTGGAAGAAGTACCGCAGGTCCAGCCGGTCGGCATAGCTGCCGGCCAGCTCGGCGGTGTGGTCGCTGGAACCGTCGTCGATCACCAGCACCTCGAACTGCGCCCGCGGCAGGTCCTGCCGGACCAGCGAGTCCAGGGTGCGGCGCAGCAACTCGGCCCGGTTGTAGGTCGGGATGATCACGCTGCAGGCGGGCATCAGCGGCTCCTCGCATCGCTGTCGAGGTCGTACCCGCAGGCCTTGGCGACCAGGCGTACCTGCTCGTCGTCGAGCAGGGCCCGCAGCGAGGCCGGCAGGTCGGCCCAGTCCAGGATGGTCCTGCGGGTCCGGCCACCCAGCCCGATCGCGTGGATCCGCCGGTCGAAGACCCCGGCATCGAGCAGTTCCTCGGCCAGGCCGCAATGCTCGGCGATCCGGGTCCGCCAGCCCAGCGGGTCCGCGACGAGATCCTCGTAGCGCACCCGGAGCACCCACGGCGGCAGGTCGGCGGTCGCCGTCCAGAAGCTGGCCCCGACCCGGGCCCAGTCCCGGATCACCAGCTCGGTGTCGCCCCGCGTCCAGTCGCCGCGTTCCCAGACCTCGAGGCTGCGCAGGATGTCGCGCGGGTCGCGCATGATGTGCACGACCCGACAGTCCGGAAAGAGCCGGTGCAGGGCAGCCGCCTCGTCGAGGCCGTACCGGACCTCCTTGAACCCCCAGACCGGCCGGCCCAGCTCGGCCGCGGGCCCGGCGAACAGCACCTCGACGAAGGCGCGCACCGCGTCGTCGATGTGGACGGCCTCCGGCGTCATGTTGGCCATGAAGCTCTGGTGGCCCGAGCGGGCGTAGCCCTGCCGTCCGGGCTCGCCGTGTTCTGCCGTCCAGTCGCCCAGTCGGCGGCCCACCGCGAGGATCTCGCGGAGCTGGCCGGCATGCTCACCCCAGATCAGCACCTCGGGATGGGAGGACAGCAGCCGCTGGACGAGCGTGCTGCCGCAGCGCTGTCCCGCCGCGAGGATCAGCAGTGGCGCGGTCACCGGTGCGCCGTTCATCGGTGACCCGTTCATCGGGGAGCCGTTCATCGGTGCGCCGTTCATCGGTGGGTCGGCGGGCGATACCGCGCGACGCCGCGCGTTGCGACACTGGCCACCGACATCTCCCTGGATCGCCGAGGTTGCTGAACCCGGGCCGAGCCGGGCGGAGTGCGGGCGAGTATGTCCACAGTCGGCGCCGGCGGACAAGTCTTCCCGGCCGCTGGTGGCTCCAACCGACCGAGCGGGATCAGCGACCGGCCCCCACCAGTTGCATCAGCCGGACCGGCAGCCGGTCGTAGCCGCGAAGCATCAGGGCGCGCCGCTCGGGCGGCCGGGACGCCAACGCCAGCTCCGGGAACCGCTCGATCAGCCGGGGAAAGGCGATCCGGGCCTCGGCGCGGCCGAGGATGGCACCGAGGCAGTAGTGCGGGCCGATGCTGAAGGCGAGGTGGTGGTTGTCCTCGCGGGCCGGGTCGAAGGTGTCGGGATCGGCGAACCGGCGCGGGTCGCGGTTGGCCGCCCCGGTCAGCACCAGCACCAGCTGGCCCTGGCCGACCGGCACCCCGGCGATCTCGGTGTCGGCGGCCGCGCAGCGCACCGAGAAGTGCACCGGCGGGTCGTACCGAAGCATCTCCTCGACACAGGCCGGCGCCAGCGACTCGTCGGCGCGCAACGCCGCCAGCGCGTCCGGATGCCCGGCCAGCAGCGCCAGGCCGTTGCCGAACAGGTTGGCGGTGGTGCGGAAGCCGGCGTTGAAGACCACGATCAGGTTCGCCAGCAGTTCGGCCTCGCTGAGCTCGTCCGGCTTCTCGTCCCGCACCCGGGCCAGAGCCGAGATCAGGTCGTCGCGCGGCTGCCGGCGGCGGGCGGCCAGCAGCGCGGTGAAGTACTCCTCCAACTGCAGCCCGGCGGCGTTGGCGGCCCTGATCCGGGCGAACGAGTGCTGGCCGAGTTCGAGCACCGCGTCGAAGACCCGCACCAGCGGCAGCAGGCCGGCCCGGTCGGCGGCCGGCACGCCGAGCAGTTCACCGATCACGTCGCTGGGCAGCGGCACGGCGAAGCCAGCCATGAAGTCCACCGGTTCGCCGCCGCGGGCCGCCGCCGCGAGCCGGTCCAGCCGCTGGTCGGTCAGCCGGCCGATCATCGGCTCCAGCTCGGCCACCTGGGCGGCCGACATGGCGTGGCTGAACAGCCGGCGGACCCGGGCGTGGTCCTCGCCGCTGGTGTTGAACACCGAGGCCTGCAGGATGCGCATCACCGGGTGCTCGCGCCACCTGGGGCTGCCACGGTCGAGGTAGCCGGCGTCCAGCACCCCGAAGTCCGGATCGCGCAGTACCGCGCCGGCGGCTTCGTACCCGCAGACCAGCGCGGCGAACCGGTCGGTACTGCCCAGCGCCACCACCGGCCCGCGTTCGTGCAGTCGGGCGTAGCAGGGATAGGGATCGCGGCGGCCGTCCTCGCTGAGCAGCTCGGCCAGCAACGGGTCAGCGGGCACGATCGCTCCTTCTTCGACGGGAAAGGCTGCCTCGTCCTGACTCTAGCCAGTTGTCCGTTTGGTAGCCATTTGAAAGAGCCAGGCCTGTCCAGTTCGCGTCAGGCCCCAGGTATCAGCGGCCGCGGGTGGTGCCCCTACCTTCGCGAACCCCCTTTCGGAGCCGCCCGGTTTCCTTCGGGGATCTCTCAGTGCCGATCGCTCACCCCGAGGAGGACGGGCCCGGTCGCTGTCGTTCCGGCGGACCCGACCCTGCAGTTATGCTCGCCGACATGGCTCTACTTCACACCGGATTGACCACCGGTGCCCTGCAACTCGACCACCGGCAGCCGTCCGGGCCGCGCCGATGAGCAGCCCGTTCGACGATCCGGACGCCCAGTACCTCGTGGTGGTCAACGCCGAAGCCCAGCACGCGTTGTGGCCCACCTTCGCCGACCTACCCGCCGGCTGGACGGTCGCGCTGCCGGCCGCCGGCCGCGCCGAATGCCTGGACTACATCGAGCGGCACTGGACGGATCTGCGTCCGGCCAGCCTCGTCAAGGCGATGGCCGAGGACTAGAACGCCGCGTTCGCGACAAAGGAGTTCTCTCTACCGCAGGTGGTGCAGTCACCTGCCGCCAGGCGACTGCGAAGTGGTGAAACGGCTCCGATATCGGCTCGCCGCCAGGCAATAATGTGAACCCGGAGAGGGGAGTATCGGTCTTGCACGAAAGTGGGCAGTCCCCTACCTTTCTCCAGCTGTTCGCCGCCCAGGTCGCCGCGCGGCCGGCCGCCGTCGCGGTGGAATCGCCCACGATCGATCCGGCCGGCAACGCCGCGGACCGGTGCCTGGGCTACGCCGAGCTCGACGCCCGGGCCAACGCTCTCGCCCACCACCTGCGCGACCTCGGCGCCGGCCCGGACACCCTGGTCGCGATCAGCCTGCCCCGCACCCCCGAGCTGGTCACCGCGGTGCTGGCCGTCCTCAAGGCCGGCGCCGGCTACCTGCCGCTCGACCCGAACTACCCCACCGCCCGGCTCGGCTACCTGCTGCGCGACAGCAGCCCCACCCTGCTGATCAGCGACAGCACCACCCTGACCGCCCTGGAGCCGGCGCTGCCCGCCGACACCCGGGTGCTGCGGCTGGACGCCGACGCCGCGCAGTGGGCCGACGCCCCGGTCACCGACCCGGAAGCCGGACCGGCGGGCCACCAACTGGCCTATGCCATCTACACCTCCGGCTCCACCGGCGAACCGAAGGCGGTACTGGTCGAGCACGACCAGATCGCGGCCGTCGCCGACGCCTGGGGCCAGGTGCTGGATCTGGGCCCGGAGCTGGCGCACCTGCAGCTGGCCGGCTTCTCCTTCGACGTCTTCACCGCCGACCTGGTGCGAGCGCTCGGCTTCGGCGGCCGGCTGGTGCTGTGCCCGCCGGAACTGCTGCTCGACGGCGCCGGGCTGCACGAGCTGATGCGCCGGTACGAGATCGGCTTCGCCGACTTCGTTCCGGCGGTACTGGATTCGCTGCTGGAGCACTGGCAGCGTTCGGGCACCGCCCTGCCGGCGCTGCGGACGGTGGTCTGCGGCTCCGACGTCTGGACCGCGGCCAGCGCCGCCCGGCTGCGGGAACTCTGCGGGCCGGACGTGCGGATCGTGCACGCCTACGGCGTCACCGAGGCCTGCATCGACAGCACCCACTACCTGCTGCCCGCCGCCCCCGACCCGGCCGGCCCGCTGCCGATCGGCCGGCCGCTGCCCGGCGTCCGGATCCACCTGCTGGACGAGGCGGGCCGGTCGGTGACCGACGGTCAGGTCGGCGAGATCTGCATCGGCGGCGCCGGGATCGCCCGCGGTTACCTGGGCCGCGACGAGCTGACCGCGCAGCGCTTCGGAGCGGACCCGTTCGTGCCCGGCGGCCGGCTGTACCGGACCGGCGACCGGGGCAGGTGGCTGCCCGGCGGCGAACTGGAATTCCTCGGCCGCACCGACCACCAGGTCAAGGTGCGCGGGTTCCGGGTCGAGCTGGGCGAGATCGAGGCCCGGCTGGCCGGCTGCCCCGGCGTCCGCGACGCGGTGGTGCTGGCCCGCCGCAGCGGTGGCGACCAGCAACTGGTGGCCTACTACCGGACCAACGCCGACGGCCCGGCGGTGACCGCCGAGCGGGCCCGGGCGTGGCTCGCCGAGGCGCTGCCGGCCCACATGGTGCCGGCCGCCTGCATGCGGCTGGCGAGCTGGCCGCTGACCCCGAACGGCAAGCTCGACCGGCAGGCGCTGCCGGAGCCGGACGCCGATGCCTACGCCGGCGGGTCCGCTGGGTTCGAGCCGCCGGCCGGCCCGCTGGAGACCGCGCTGGCCGCGATCTTCGCCGACCTGCTCGGCCTGGAACGGATCTCGCGGCACGACGACTTCTTCGCCCTGGGCGGGCATTCGCTGCTGGCCGGCCGGGTGGTGTCCCGGCTGCGCGAGCTGCTGCACCGCGAGGTGCCGGCCACCGCGCTGTTCCGGGCGCCGACTCCCGCGACGCTGGCCGAGTACCTGTCCCGGGACCCGGCCGGCGACCCCGCCGCCGCCACGGACGTACTGCCGCCGATCGTCCCGGTCGAGCGGAGCGGGCCGCTGGAGCCGTCCTTTGCCCAGCAGCGGCTGTGGTTCCTGGCCCAGCTCGAAGGCGGCAGCGAGGCCTACCACGTGGTGGAGGCGTTCGGACTGGACGGCCCGCTGGACCGGCCCGCGCTGGCCGCCGCGCTGGACGGCCTCACCGACCGGCACGAGGCGCTGCGCACCCGGCTGGTCGAGCAGGACGGCCGGCTGGTCCAGCGGATCGATCCGGCCGGCGGCGGCTTCGCGCTGGGGACCGAGGACCTGACCGGCAGCGTGGACGCCGAGGCCGAGCTCGCCGACCTCCGGCGCCGGGAGGCGGCCGCCCCGTTCGACCTGGCCCGCGACCCGCTGGCCCGCGGCCGGCTGGTGCTGCTCGGGCCGGACCGGCACGTCCTGCTGCTCACCCTGCACCACGTGCTGGCCGACGGCTGGTCGATGGACGTGCTGGCTCGCGAGCTCGGCGTGCTCTATGCCGCCGCAAGTGCGGGCCGGCCGGACCCGCTGCCGCCGTTGCGGGTGCAGTACGCCGACTACGCCGCCTGGCAGCGCGGCTGGCTGTCCGGCGCGATCGCCGACCGGCAGGCCGAGTTCTGGACGAAGGCGCTGGACGGCGCGCCGGCGCTGCTCGAGCTGCCCACCGACCTGCCGCGGCCGGCCGAGCAGGACTACCACGGCGACCAGTTGGCCGTGGAGTTCGACGCCGAGCTGACCGCCGCGCTCGCCGCGCTGAGCCAGCGCGCCGGCTGCACCCTGTTCATGACGGTGCTGGCCGGCTGGGCGCTGGTACTCAGCCGGCTGTCCGGCCAGCCCGAGGTGGTGATCGGCACCCCCACCGCCAACCGACGGCGGGCCGAGCTGGAGGGCCTGATCGGGTTCTTCGTCAACACCCTGGCGCTGCGGATCGACCTGGCCGGCGAGCCGACCGGCGCCGAGCTGCTGGCCCGGGTGCGGACCGCGACGCTGGCCGCGCTGGAGCACCAGGACCTGCCGTTCGAGCAGGTGGTCGAGCTGGTCAACCCGGTGCGCAGCCTCGCGCACGCCCCGGTCTTCCAAGCGCTGTTCGCCTGGCAGAACAACGAGAACACCGAGCTGGCGCTGCCCGGCGTCGAGGTGCGGGCGCTGCCGCCGGTGGGCTCGGTGGCCAAGTTCGACCTGACGCTGTCCCTCGGCGAAGTGGGCGGCGGTCCGGCTGGCAGCCGGATCACCGGGACGCTCGAGTTCGCCAGCGGGCTGTTCCGTCCCGAGTCGGCGGCCCGGATCGCCGGCTACCTGCGGCAGGCGCTGACCGAACTCGCCGCCCGGCCGGACCAGCCGGCCGAGACCCTGGCGCTGGTGGACGCCGCCGAGCGCCGCCGGCTGGTGACGGATTGGAACCGGACGCAAGTGCCGGTCGAGCACAGCATCGCCGAGCTGTTCGCTGCCCGGGTCGCCGAGCAGCCAGGTGCCGTCGCGGTGGAGTCGGGAACCGATCGGCTGAGCTACGCCGAGCTCGACGCCCGCGCCAATGCGCTGGCCCACCACCTGCGGAGCCTCGGGGTGGGCCCGGACGCCCTCGTCGCGGTCTGCCTGCCGCGCTGCGCCGAGCTGATCGTCGCGCTGGCGGCGGTCCTCAAGGCCGGTGCCGGCTACCTGCCGCTGGACGCCGGCTATCCCGAGCAACGGCTCAGCTTCGTCCTGGGCGACAGCCGGCCGGCGCTGCTGCTCACCGACAGCAGCACCCTGGTCGGGATCGCCGCGGCGGTGCCGGCCGGCGTCCGGGTGCTGTGCCTCGATACCGACGCCGGCCAGTGGGCCGACGCCCCGGCGACGGATCCGACGGTGCGCCGGTTGCCCGACCAGCTGGCCTACCTGCTCTACACCTCAGGTTCCACCGGACAGCCCAAGGGCGTTGCCCAGACCTGGCGCAGCGCCGACAACATGGTGCAGTGGCAGTTGCGCAAGGCCACCCCGGGCAGCACGGCCACCCGGGTGCTGCAGTTCGCCTCGATCAGCTTCGACGTCTCGTTCCAGGAGGTGTGGAGCACGCTGTGCTCCGGCGCCACCCTGGTGCTGCTGCCCGGCGGCACCCACCGGGAACTGGACCGGTTGGATGAATTCCTGGCCGAGCACGACGTGCAGCGCGCCTTCCTGCCGGTCGCGGTGCTGCAACAGGTCGCCGGCATCGCCGACCCCGGCCGGCCCGGGCCGCCGTCCGGCTGCGAGATCGTCACCGCCGGCGAGGCGCTGCACATCAGCGACGACCTCACGACCTGGCTGCGCCGCCTCGGCGGCGCCCGGCTCTACAACCAGTACGGCCCCACCGAGACCCACGTGGCCAGCCAGCAGGTGTTGGAGGTCGCCGACGCCGACCGGTGGCCGGTGTTGCCGCCGATCGGGTCGGTGATCGACAACAGCCGGCTGTACGTGCTGGACACCCGGCTGCAACCGGTGCCGGTCGGCGTGGTGGGCGAGCTCTACATCGCCGGCCAGAGCCTGGCCCGCGGCTACTTCGGCCGTCCGGTACTGACCGCCGAGCGGTTCGTGCCCGACCCGTTCGGGCCGGCCGGCACCCGGATGTACCGGACCGGCGACCTGGTGCGGCGCCGGGCCGACGGCAGCCTGGACTACACCGGCCGGGCCGACGGCCAGGTCAAGGTGCGCGGCTTCCGGGTGGAGCTGGGCGAGGTCCAGGCCGCGCTGCTGGCGGTGCCCGGCGTCCGCGAGGCGGCCGTGCTGTTGCGCGAGGACCACCCGGGCGACAAGCACCTGGTGGGCTACCTCGTCGGTTCCGGTGCCGGTTCCGGTGCCGATTCCGGTGCCGATTCCGGTCGCGAGCCGGGCTCCGACCTGATCGGTGCCGCCCGCGAGCAGCTGCGGCGCGGGCTACCCGACCACCTGGTGCCGACCCGGTGGGTGCTGCTGGACCGGCTGCCGTTGACAGTGAACGGCAAGCTGGACCGGCGGGCGCTGCCGGCACCGGCCGCGACCGGCGATCCGGACGGCACAGACGGCACAGACGGCACAGACGGCGGCGGTTACCGCGCCCCGGGTACCGACACCGAGGTCCGGCTGGCAGCGGTCTGGGCCGCGGTGCTGCACCGCGACCGGGTCGGCGCCGACGACGACTTCTTCGCTCTGGGCGGACATTCCCTGCTGGCCACCCGGCTCGTCGCCACCATCAACCAGCGGCTGGCGGCGCGGCTGTCGCTGCGCGAGCTGTTCCGGCAGCCGGTGCTGGCCGACCTGGCCCGGCACCTCGACACTGCCAATGACGTGGCCAACCCCGAGCCCGATG
>JAVEEO010000022.1 GCA_030840415.1 Pseudonocardiales bacterium
CGCGCCGCCGTCACGGTAGATCCCGTAACCGGCGATTGCCACGTTGTCGGTCGAGGTCGACCAGGCCAGGTCGATCCTGGTCTGGCCGTTGGCCGTTGCCGTCAGGCCGCCCGGAGTGGTCGGTGGAGTCGTGTCGGCGGTGATCGAGATCGGCGCCGTCACCGGGGTGCTCGCGCCATACGGGTTGGTGGCGGTCAGGCTGACCGTGTAGCTGCCAGCCGTCGCCCAGGTGTGGCTGGGACTCTGGAGGGTGCTCGTCGTGCTGTCACCGAAGTTCCACAGCCAGCTGGTCGGAGTGCCGCTGCTCGTGTCGGTGAACGTGATCGGTACGCCCTTCAACGCGCTCGTTGCGCTGCTCGTGAAGCTCGCCGTCGGGACACCCGGCGTGCCCGAGCCGACGACGATCGTCAGCTGCGGTGGTGTCGAGGTCTCGCGCGAATCCAGGCTGACCTGGCTGCCCGAGCCCGAGAGACCGACGCTGAGATGTCCACCCTGGGCCGGCGCGACAAGCGTGCTGATGTCGACGCCGGACCGGCTGTCGAGCGTCAGCGGGCCGGAGGACCCGCTGCTCGAGGTGGCGAACGGAGGCGCATTGGCGAAGTTGATCGTGCCCTCGCCCCAGCTCGTGTCAGCGACCCGCCACGCCGTGAAGCCGCCCGCCGTCGTGGTGTTCGACATGATGCTGAGGGAGGCGCTGCGGACCGTTCCAACGACGCCGGACAGGTCGAACTTCAGGTAGCTGTTGAGGATGGTCGCTCCCCCGCCGACTCGGAGCGTGACGGCGGTGCCGAAGTTCGTCGTCGTGCTGCCGACGGCGTTGGTGACATACGAGTCGGCCTCGGGGGTCAGGACGATCGTGACCAGCCCATCCGGCGTGGTCACGGCGGTGGGACCGGCCGGCGTCGACCGATTCCCCGCCGCATCGAACGCCTTGACCGAATAGCTGTGGGCGCTGTTTGGGGCAAGCGGCTGGTCGCTGTAGGACCGGGCGCTCGGGGCGAGGGTGGCAAGAGGCGTACTGCCGCCGTCCTTGAAGACTTCATAGCCGGCTACGCCGACGTTGTCCGTCGAGGCAGCCCAGCTCAGGTCGATCTGGCCCGGACCGGATGCGGCCGCGGTGAAGCTGCCCGGTGCCGTCGGCGGCGTCGTGTCGTTCGTGTTCTGGCAGGGGATCAGGCCGCTGTCGACGACGGTTCCGGCGGGCGTCTGGAACTTGAATGTGGCGCTGGTCGGGTACAGGCTGAGCTGGACGGCGCCGAAGTTCGTGAAGTCGGACGCGACGAGTCGGGAGTCGTTGAGGACCACCTGGCTCTGATGACCATGGCCGCCCGACCCGACGACGATCTCGGTGACGCCGGTGGTCGACGGCACGAGGTTGCCGTCGACGGGCGTGAACCGCTGGTAGTCGTGATCGTGCCCGTTGAGGACGAGCGTGACATGGTGCTGGGCGAGCAGCGCCCAGATCGCGGCCATCGAGGTCGTGGAACCTTCGGGCCCGACATTGAGGATCGGGTGGTGGTAATAGACGACCGTGCACGCCGAGGTGTTCGCTGTCAGGTCGTTCTGCAGCCAGTTGTACTGGCCCGAACCCACCGCGGTCTGGCCGAACTGACTCGTCGAATCGAGCGCGATGAAATGCCAGCCACCCGCGTTGTAGCTGTAGTAGTGGGGGATGTTGTCCCAGTAGTAGAAGTACCCGGACGCGTCCGACCCCGTGTATTCGTGATTTCCGATGACCGGGTTGCTGATGCTCTTGAACAGGCCATAGCCACCGGCCGTGCCGGCCGGGCCGTACCAGTTGTTGTACTCCATCGGGAGCCCGTCCTCGTACGCGTCGCCGAGGTACAGGAACATGTTCGGGTTCCAGGACGAGATCAGCCCGACGGTGCTCGTCTGGCCGGGTTGGCCATCGGACCCGTCACCGGTCGCCGCAACCATCACCGGCGTGCCGGGGGCGGGCGACGTGCCGGCGGTCGGCGTGAAGTGATTCGGGTTGGGAGGGGGAGTCTGGAACCCGTTCGAGAACGTCACCGTCGCCGAGACGGCCGTCGTGACGAAGGCATCGCGCATCAACGCCGTTGCGGTGATCACGTGCGATCCGTCGCCCCATCGCCGTGAGTCCAGGGCGAACGTGTACGGGGCGCCGAAGTCGGTGAGGAGCAACCCCCCGTCGATCTTGAACGAGGTCCGCTGGACGCCCGGGCCGCCGCTTGCCGTGATGGTCAACGTGACCGTGGACGTTCCGGTGAGGGTCGCGCCCGGCAATGGCGTGCTGAAGCAGACCTGGACGGTGTAGGCGCCGCCGGCCGGCCCGCTCGTCGTGCAGGCTGGCTGAGGCGTCGGAGTTGCGGTCGGAGTCGGCGTGGGAGTCGGGACCGGCGTGGGCGTCGGCGTCGGCTTCGGCTTCGGCGTTGGAGTAGGAGTCGGCACCGGCGTTGGGGTCGGTACCGGAGTCGGAGTTGGACTGGGCTTCGGCGGCCTCGCGTTCGCTCCGTTGCCGTTCGCCGGGGCCCCGAGCTGCGCAGCCGGACCGTTGGAGCGCGGCGAGGTTCCGCCCGCCTGGGCCGGCCCAAGGGTGGCAAGCGCGAGCCATGCCGAAAG
>JAVEEO010000038.1 GCA_030840415.1 Pseudonocardiales bacterium
GACGGGGCCTTTCGCGGCAGGGCACGCTTGCTCATCTGACACCTTTTCGGCGGGGCACGTTCTCCAGCGGTGGTCTTCGCCGGCTTTGAGAAGCGCCACCGCATTCATCAGAACACCCAACCGGGCGCAGCGCGTCCAACGCTCGGCATCAAGTCTGTAACAAGCTGGAGTCAGAACGCTACGGACTGGCAGTGGGGCTCGCAGTCGGCTGCGCGGAGCCGCTGCCTCGGCGTATCGGGCGGCCGCCGGGCGGTGTCGTCGCGGTGCTGGGAACGGGCAGCAACTTCGGGCTGACGTCCCCGTCACCGGCCCCGTCGACCTCGACGACCGAACGCAGCACGCCGGTCACATCGATGGCGACCTCGGCGAAGAACCCGGAATCGGCTGCGGCGATCAGCTGGTCCGGCGTGCAGCTGCTGCCGGCCGGCGGGCAGAGGGTTCCCCCCGAGATGATGGTGGCCGCGGCGGCCAGCGCCGCGGTGAAGGTCCGCGGGCCGCTGATCGCATAGCCGTCAGCGCCGGCGTCCTGCGGCACCACGGTGGCGAACTGGTAGGCGAACCGGCCGGTGGCCTGGTCGTAACCGCTGAGATGGATCACCGCGTTGCCCACCGGCCCGCTGCTCGACGGGGCCGGCACCGCGCGGGTCGACGATGCCGGCACGCTGGAGGCTGGGGCGGACCCGGACGGCGATCCGGCCGGTGCCGCGCTGGTGCGCGCCGGCGCGGCAACGCCGTTGCTCGGGGCAGCGGCCGCGACGTTGCCGGCGGTGGGTACCGAAGTCGGCCGTCCGGCAGTGGTCCTCGCGTCCGCGGTCGGCGGACGGACCGGCCGGTGCCGGGAGTGCGGAACGGGCGCGGCCGGGTGCGACGTGGTCGGCACCGCCACCGGGGCCGGCCGGGGCGGCACATCGGAGGAGATCGCGGACGCGGTGAGCACCGTCGCCGCCGCGGCCACCGCCACCGAGCCGCCGAGTGCGGCCAGCAGCATGCCACCGCCGAGCACGAACGGGCCGAGCACGATGCGCCGGACCGGCACCAACCGGCTCAGGCCGCGACGCTCGCGCGGCACCTCTTCGAACATGCAACGAACTCCTGACGTCTGACGCGGCGCCGGCCTACCGGTTTAGGACGCTGTCACCGGGGCGAACGTTGCACGGCGCAACGTCCAGGCAGTCAGATTTGATTACTCGGTTATGTGACCAGCTATAGACAGTGCTGAGGAGTGCTCAAACATGCCATCTGATACGGGCTGGCCGCAACCGCTTAACGAGGCCCAAATTGCCGGTCGCCGGCGTCGCCCAGCCCGGGCACGATGTAGGCGTTGTCGTTGAGGCCGTCGTCGATGCTGGCGGTGAACAGCCGGCCGGCCAGGCCACTGTGCTCCACGGTTGCGATGCCCTCGGGGGCGGCCAGCGCGCAGATCACGGTGATGTCGCTCGCCCCGCGCGAGGCGAGCAGTTGGCAACAATGCACCAGCGAGCCGCCGGTGGCCAGCATCGGGTCGAGCACCAGCACCGGCCGGCCGGCCAGCGAGTCCGGCAGCGAGGCCATGTAGGCAGCCGGCTGGTGGGTCTGCTCGTCGCGGGCCAGCCCGACGAAGCCCATCTGGGATTCCGGCAGCAGGTTGAAGGCCGCCTCGGCCATCCCGAGACCGGCCCGCAGCACCGGCACCAGCAGCGGCGGGTTGGCCAGCGTGGTGCCCAGGGTCGGGCCGACCGGGGTGCGGATCGGCACCTCGGTTATCGGCAACTGCCGGGTGGCCTCGTAGACCAGCAGGGTTGCCAGCTCGCGCAGTGCCGCCCGGAACTCGGGGTTGCTGCTGTTCTCGTCCCGCATCACGGACAGGCGGGTTCGCACGATCGGGTGGTCCACGACGACGGTCTGCACGCGCAGAGCCTAGCGGCGAGCCGGCGCATCGCTCGCTCGAACGCGACCCGGACGGGGCACGACCTAGACTGGCGCCCGTGAGCATCGCCCTCAGCCAGACTTCCGCATCCGGCGCGGTCGGTACAGCCGCCGCCGGCCTGGCCGACGCCGGCCGCGACGACGCCTCGCTGCGCCGGTTCCTGCACGGCCTGCCCGGTGTCGACCAGGTGGGCGCCGAGGCCCGGGCGGCGGCCCTGGCGACCCGCAGCATCAAGACCACCGCCAAGGCCTGGGCGATCGACACCGCGATCCGGATGGTCGACCTGACCACCCTGGAGGGCTCGGACACCGCCGGCAAGGTGCGCTCGCTGTGCGGCAAGGCGGCCCGGCCGGATCCCTGGGATGCCTCCGTCCCGGCGGTCGCCGCGGTCTGCGTCTATCCCGACCTGGTGGCCACCGCCGTTCAGGTGCTGCGCGGTACCGGGGTGCAGGTGGCCTCGGTGGCGACCGCCTTCCCGTCCGGGCGGGCCGCGCTGGCGACCAAGCTGGTCGACGTCGCCGAGGCGGTCGCGGCCGGGGCCAGCGAGATCGACATGGTGATCGACCGGGGCGCGTTCCTGTCCGGGCAGTACGCGAAGGTGTTCGACGAGATCGTCGCCGTCAAGCAGGCCTGTGGCAGCGCGCATCTGAAGGTGATCCTGGAGACCGGCGAGCTGGTCACCCTGGACTCTGTCCGGCGGGCGTCCTGGCTGGCCCTGCTGGCCGGCGGCGACTTCATCAAGACCTCGACCGGCAAGGTGAGTCCCGCTGCCACCCCGCCGGTGGCGCTGGTGATGCTGCAGGCGGTCCGGGACTTCGCGGCCCGCACCGGCGAGGTGCGCGGGGTGAAGCTGGCCGGCGGCATCCGCACCACCAAGGAGGCGGTCCGCTACCTGGTGATGGTCAACGAGGTGGCCGGCCAGCGCTGGCTCGACCCGGCCACCTTCCGGTTCGGCGCCTCCTCGCTGCTCAACGACCTGCTGCAGCAACGCCACAAGCTGACCACCGGCGCCTACGACGGCCCCGACTACGTCTCGATCGACTGACGGCGATGTCCGAGCAGCCTGAGCAGCCGGTACCGACCGAATCCCCTGTTCGCAGCCAGCCGTCCGGGCTGTCTGCCGGAAGGACCGACGTGAGCGCCTTCGACAACACTGCCTTCGATTACGCCCCGGCGCCGGAATCGCGCGCGATCGCCCGGCTCAAGCCCTCGTACCAGATCTTCGTCGACGGCGAGTTCCGCGACGGCCGCGGCGAGGCGGTCAAGACCATCAACCCGGCCACCGAGGAGCCGCTGGCCGAGGTGGCCGAGGCCAACGCCGCCGACGTCACCGACGCGGTGGCCGCCGCCCGGCGGGCCTACGAGGGCAGCTGGTCCCGGCTGCCCGGCTCCGAGCGGTCGAAGTACCTGTTCCGGATCGCCCGGGCCATCCAGGAGCGCGGCCGGGAGCTGGCGGTGCTGGAGTCACTCGACAACGGCAAGCCGATCAAGGAATCGCGCGATGTCGACATCCCCAATGCCGCCGCGCACTTCTTCTACTACGCGGGCTGGGCCGACAAGCTGGGCTACGCCGGCTTCGGGCCGAACCCCCGGCCGATCGGGGTGGCCGGTCAGATCATCCCGTGGAACTTCCCGCTGCTGATGGCGGCCTGGAAGATCGCCCCGGCGCTGGCCACCGGCAACACGGTGGTGCTCAAGCCGGCCGAGACCACCCCGCTGACCGCGCTGACGCTGGCCGAGATCATCGCCGAGTGCGACCTGCCGCCCGGGGTGGTGAACGTGCTGGCCGGCGGCCCCGAGGTCGGCCAGGCACTGGTCGAGGAGCCAGGCGTCGACAAGCTCGCGTTCACCGGCTCGACGGCGGTCGGCAAGCAGTTGCAACGCTCGGTCGCCGCGTCCGGCAAGCGGCTGTCGCTGGAACTGGGCGGCAAGGCCGCCAACATCGTCTTCGACGACGCCGCGATCGACCAGGCCGTGGAGGGGATCGTCACCGGCATCTTCTTCAACCAGGGCCATGTCTGCTGCGCGGGCTCCCGGCTGCTGGTGCAGGAATCGGTGCACGACGAGGTGGTCTCGGCCCTGCAGGACCGGTTGCAGACGCTGCGGCTGGGCGACCCGCTGGACAAGAACACCGACATCGGGGCGATCAATTCCGCCGTCCAGCTGGCCCGGGTCCGGGAGCTGGCCGACGTCGGCGAGGCCGAGGGCGCCACCCGGTGGTCGCCGGCCTGCACCCTGCCCGACCGCGGGTTCTGGTTCCCGCCGACGGTGTTCACCGGCGCCAGCCAGGCCAGCCGGATCGCCCAGGAGGAGATCTTCGGACCGGTGCTGACGGTGCTGACCTTCCGCACCCCGCAGGAGGCGGTCGACAAGGCCAACAACACCCCGTACGGGCTGTCGGCCGGCGTCTGGACAGAGAAGGGCTCGCGGATCCTGTGGATGGCCAACCGGCTGCGCGCCGGGGTGGTGTGGGCCAATACCTTCAACCGCTTCGATCCGGTCTCGCCGTTCGGCGGGTACGGCGAATCCGGCTTCGG
The DNA here is from genome assembly GCA_030840415.1 of Pseudonocardiales bacterium. Taxonomy (GTDB): domain Bacteria; phylum Actinomycetota; class Actinomycetes; order Mycobacteriales; family Jatrophihabitantaceae; genus Jatrophihabitans_A. The sequence continues at coordinate 4,444 of JAVEEO010000038.1, forward strand.
ACGTGAGGGCGGACGCCACGGCCTGGCCGCCTACCTCGAGAGCGAGGCCTGAGATGCCCAGCAAGCCGGCCGGCCGTACCCGGACCGCCCAGCCCGCCGAGCGGGTGGCGGTCCGCAAGACCTACAAGCTCTACATCGGCGGCGCGTTCCCGAGATCGGAGTCGGGCCGGTCCTACCCGGTCACCGATCCGGCCGGCACGCTGCTGGCCCATGCCGCGCAGGCCTCCCGCAAGGACCTGCGCGACGCGGTGACCGCGGCCCGCAAGGCGTTCGCGGGCTGGTCGCGGGCCACCGCCTACAACCGCGGCCAGGTCCTGTACCGGATCGCGGAGATGATGGAGGGCCGGCGCGAGCAGTTCATCGCCGAGATCGTCGCGGCCGAGGGCGGCGGGGCTGACGCGGCCGCCGCGCAGGTGGACGCCGCCGTCGACCGCTGGGTCTGGTACGCCGGCTGGAGCGACAAGTACGCCCAGGTGGTGGGCGGGGCAAACCCGGTTGCCGGGCCCTACTTCAACTTCTCGCTGCCCGAGCCGTCCGGCGTGGTGGGCATCGTCGCGCCGCAGGAGTCCTCGCTGCTCGGGTTCGTCTCGGTGGTCGCACCGGCCCTGACCACCGGCAACACCGTGGTGGTGGTGGCCTCGTCGCAGCGCCCGCTGCCGGCGGTCTCGCTCACCGAGGCGCTGGCCACCTCGGACCTGCCGGGCGGGGTGCTCAACCTGCTGACCGGTTCGGTGGACGAGCTGGCACCCTGGCTGGCCAGCCACCGCGACGTGAATTGCCTGGACCTGACCGGGGTGCCGGCCGCCGACCGGGTGCCGCTGGCCCAGGCGGCGGCCGACACCGTCAAGCGGGTGCTGGCCCCGGCCACCCTTGACCTGGCCGCCGAACCCGGCACCTCCCGGCTGGCGGCGTTCGTCGAGACCAAGACGGTCTGGCACCCGCTGGGGGTCTGAGGCCGGCGTCTGCGAGGGCGACTGCAGCGTGGGCTGCCCGGCTGACCACGTTGTCCTGATTAGCGATGAGGTAGTCGATCTAGTCGAGCGGATGCTGCGGCGGTCGATCGCCGGCTGGATCTCAGTGCGCCGTTCGTCGATGCCCAGCTGCCCGACGGCTCGCGCCTGCACATGGTGTTCCGTCCCTCATCCGCCGACACATAGCGGTCAAGCTACACAAGTACCGGACGAGGACAGCCAGGTTGCCTTACCGGTGGGGGATTGGCGGGTGGCTGTGGGTGCAGAAGGGTCGCGGTCGTGACGTTGTGAGTTGGCAAGCAGCGGCCCTGCTGAGTGGAGAAGTGATGTTGGCTGGCTGCCGCGCCGGGGCTCCGACGCCGTGCTTCTGCCGGTGGTCAGACGTTCTCACGACATGGCGTGTCTGGGGCCGCCTGACGAGCTCTTCTGGCTGCATGACCGGCGCGCCACGTGAGCTCCCGGCGCTACTCGATGCTGACGTGTCGATGACGATTCGGCGTCACGCGGCACAGATCGCACATGCTGTAGGGGTACGCGGGGGTGGCGCGGCTGGATTTCATGACCAACGGCACCCAAGTAATGGTGAATGAGATTAATACGATTCGAGGATCGCTCGCCCGGTATCTGTGGATCGATCCACCCATCCCCTTCACTGAGCAACTTGCCGATCTGGTTAACGAGGCAGTGCGCCGTCCCGCCTACCTGCAAGTCTTGCAGGGTGCGGACGGGCAGCTGATACGCAGCGCGGCGTCGGTAGCTGGGAAACTTGCGTAACCCAGCGATGGGCAGCGAAGGACGCGCCTTGCGCGTAGGGCGTGGGTCCGGTCGGGTTCCGCTGGCACCCAGGCCGGGTTGTGGCGGGTTCGACGTAGCGGGTGTAGCCGGCTCCGAGTGCCAGGCTGATGCCGATGGCGACGAACAGCGCGACGAGGCCGGATCGGCCAGGAGCTGGTCGATGCGCGACCGGCGGTGGTGAGCAGCAGGAGCAGGATCAGTCAGCCGCCGCGAGTACCCGGCTGGCCTTGGCCGCTTTCGCGCGCAGCGGGGAGGGGGACCAGTCCTTCCGGCCAGGGCCGAGCTGCTGCAGAAACTATGCCGATGACGATCTTTCGCTCCGGGCTGTGGCGGGCCGCCGGGAGTTGGGAGCGGCTGCTGGGTAGGCGGATCGATGCGGGCTGGCGTTCAGGCTGTGCCGAAGACGGGACGCACGTCTCGGGCCGATCGACCGTGGGTGGGAAGTCGGCAGGCGCCGAATCGCATGCCAAAGCCCGGGTGCGGCTCGGTGAGCGGTATCGGTGTGGTGGCCTGGTCGAGGCTGGCCCAGGCGCTGGTGACGTGGGGGAATGAGCCCGCTCTCGTCGGGGCCGGTGCCGTACCAGTAGTTGAGCACATGGCCGTCCCAGACCGGTGGCCCGCCGAAGCCGCCGGCGAGGTAGGGCTGCTCGCCGGCGAACTGCAGGGTGTTCATCAGGTGGCCGTCGTCGGTCCAGCCAGCCAGCAGCTGCCAGCCGGGAACCTCGGCGTCGCCGCTGCGCAGGACCGTTGTCATCCAGTCAAGACCTGCGGCTGTCATCGCTGCCCGTTCGGACGGTGTCGGCTCAGGCGATGATGGTCGCACAGGGCGTAGCCGACCACGCCGCGGATCCAGCCGTTGCAGAACTGGTCACCGTTGGGGAAGTCGGTGGGCACGTCGTCGTAGTAGGTGATGTAGGTGCCGGACTGGCCGTTGCTGCAGATCTGAGGACCCCAGACGGTGTTGTAGGCGCTGTTCTGGCCGTGCCGCAAGTCGAAGAAGGCCTTGATGCAGCCGTAGTTGCCGACGACGGTCGACCACTGGGTGACGTGGGTTCCGCTGCCAACCACATCGATGCACACGGCCTGGGCGCAGCCGTAGTGGCTGTCCGGGTTCATCACCTGCCCGTGCCCGTTCGAGCCGGTGCTGGCTGAGGTCAGCTGCCGAAGGTAGTCCGGATGGGCGGCCTGGTAGGCGCTGGACACGAAGACACCGCTCAACGCGCCGGCATGCACCACCGCCGGCGCTGGCCCGGCCGCCGGGCTCGCACCCGCCGAGGACAAGCCGCCCATCCCCAAGAGGAGGGCCACCACCGCTACCAACAGAACACGCATACGCCGTCAACGCACGACCGATCCGAATCGGACTAATCGCCTGTCGGGAAAAGGTAGCGGTCTTGACCGCTGTTAGGCCAGAGGCTGTACGTGTGTCGAGTTCCGCTCAGTGTTCAGCGAGCCATATTTCCAGCGTCGCCTGCGACCAGGCCCCTATCGGGGTGGGTGGCTCACTGTTCCAGAACGAGTTCGCCAGCGGCGCACGTCCGCTCTGCAACGCGCCGCGGTAGCGGGCAGATCGCGGCAGTAGTACGAGTCGGGGCTGCCGTCCGACCATGTGACCCACCTGTGGGTCTCCGCCGCTGGCGCTCACCGCAAGCGCGATCCCGGCTTCATCGGCTCGATCCAGCACGCGCTGGCGCAGCCGGCCCAGCTTGCGGGCGGGGGCCTTCGCGCGCATCCGGCGCCAGGCGGCACCGGGCATCATCGCGATCCGGCGCCGATGGCGCCACACCAGTCCGAGGGCGGCCAGCAGCAGGGCAGCAATTACGGAACTCAGCACGCCGACAACAACAGTCATGCCGTGGACCCTAAGCCGAGGCGTCCGGCCCGCGCGTGACTCAGCGACTCAGCCCCGGACCTGACTGTCGGACGGTGGTCCCGGCTGCGCCGCACTGGTCCCCGCGGCGGCGATTGGCCGCCTGAGGCTGCACGAGCCGGCCGGGCATTTGCTGGTTGGCCCTAGCTGCGGGTGTAGTTCAGCAGCAGGGCTGCGGTTATGGCAAGGATGCTCTCTGCTTCGCCCTGGTCGTAGGTGAGCTGCCTGCTACTTGACCCGTGCATTACGACTGGCGGTGAGGCTCGGGGATCAGGACGCTTCCCGTGACGTGGACATCGTCCGTCTGACCGAAGGCCCTCTGTGAGCGTCACTGATGGCACCGCAAGATCGTTGTGCGCGGTCGGCACGTCTCATTGGCACATGAAAGGCGAGTGACGCCGACCGTGCAGCAGGCGTTCGGGGTCTGCGACGATCACAAACCTGGATTTGGCGTCACGTAACGCACCCGCGCAGTCCGCGATACTTCTGTGGACATCGTGGGTGCCCGTCTGGAGTCGATCAGTGCCTGATGTATTTCGATTGTCGCTGCGCCGGCAGACCAGTCCACAGCAAGGATTCGCGCACCATCTTTGACGCCGACGACGCCGATCTCCGAATCATTCCGGACTACCGCATTGATCTTGTCGTTCACTGTGTCGAAGTCGTGAATGGTTACGACGGCCCCGTCGGCAAGGTGAGCACGCGCCATTGACACATTTGCAGAAACGCTGCTGCTTCGTCGAAGGATGATGCGGACCTCTCCACTGACTGACATGTCATCAATGTAGAGCCACGTGTTGGAGCCGTGAAGCTCGGTGTTTATCTCGAGCCTTCCCGTCGGTTCAACGGTGGCATGCCTCAGTTTCACGCTATGCGCAGAGCCCCTATCTGTCGAGCCCTCTATATCGAGCGTCATCTGCAAGCTGCCTGCCGTGACATGGATTTCGTCAAAGTTGGCTGCGTCGCCAAAATCGACGACCTGAAAGATGCAATCGCCGGCGAAAGTTGCCCTAGTGAACAGCGGCGGCACATCGAACGCTGCATATTCGAGCGAAAAATCTCGCAAGACTGCACCAGTGAAGTCGTAGGTTAAATCCCTCCAAGAAACCGCGGCATTGGTTCGCAAGCGTTCCTGAAATATGCGTCTAATCACATCTCTTACTTCGTACTCGCTGCGGTCGAAGGTCGCAGGATCATCATGTGTCACTGACCACGGCAACCTCAAGTAGGCGCAAAGCACGTCGACGCAGCTCTGTCGCTGCTCGGACCAGTCGTCAGCCAGGCGTGACAGCGCGTATATGCCGGCGAGACGGGCAGGTGCTTTGTCATGACCCAGCTGCGACACAGCGTCGTGATATCGCCTTGCTAGCGCATCTGATTCGGCGCGACGCGCGACGCCTGTCGCTGTTTCTCGATTGACGCCGACTGCCTCCTGCGCAGCTTGTGCACTCGTTTCAGCCGCCCTCGATCCCCGATCGGCCGCATTGGCGCTCTTCTGGGCTGCCTGTGAGCTTTGCTCACTGGCAGCGGCTGCGCGGTCCGCGG
>JAVEEO010000044.1 GCA_030840415.1 Pseudonocardiales bacterium
CGCTGCTCGGCGGCACGGCGGTCGGTGCCGGCCGCGGTGAGCGGCTGCGGCCGGTGGACGCGGCGGCGAGTTTCTGGTGGGTGCTGGCGGCCGCCGACGGCGGCCTGTCCACCCCGGCCGTCTATGCCGAGCTGGACCGTCAACGCGGCACCGGCCAGGCGCCGGCCGCCGCCGATCCGGCCGCTGCCATCGAGGCGAGCGGAGTGCTCGACGCGGTAGTCAGCGGCGATCCGGAGCTACTGGCCGGCCGGCTGGCCAACGACCTGCAGCCGGCGGCGATCGCGCTGGCCCCCTACCTGGCCGACACCCTGGCCGCCGGCCGGGACCGCGGGGCGCTGGCCGGCATCGTCTCCGGGTCCGGCCCGACCTGCCTCTTCCTGGCCCGCGACGGCGAGCACGCCCGTGCACTGGCCCGGGCCCTGACCCATGCAGGCAACTGCCGGTGGGCCGTCGCGGTGGCCGGCGGACACGCGCGCCCGACCGTGCAGGGCTGATCGCGGATGGCCGCCGTCGTCAACCTCGTCAACCTGGAGAACGTCTCCAAGGGTTACGGCACCACCTCGGTGCTGGAGTCGGTGTCCCTGGGCATCGGCGAGCGGGACCGGATCGGAGTGGTGGGGCGCAACGGCGGCGGCAAGTCGACCCTGCTGCGGATGATCACCGGGGCCGAGCCGCCGGACACCGGGCGGGCGACCGCCACCGGCGGCCTGCGGATCGCCACCGTCGACCAATCCGATTCCTTTGCCGGCCACCGAGCAGCTGGCGCCACCGTCCGCGACCTGGTGATCGGCGACGTGGCCGAGCACGTCTGGGCCGGTGACGCCGACGTCCGCGCGGTGCTGACCGGCCTGGGGCTGGCGGCGCTGGGCCTGGACACCCCGGTGGACCGGATGTCCGGTGGCGAGCGGCGCCGGGTATCGCTGGCCGCGGCGCTGGTCACCGACGCCGACCTGCTGGTGCTGGACGAGCCCACCAACCACCTCGACCTGGAAGGGGTCCGCTGGCTGGCGGACTACCTCAACCGGTGGCGCGGCGCGCTGCTGGCCGTCACCCACGACCGGTGGTTCCTGGACGCGGTCTGCACCCGCACCTGGGAGGTCATCGACTGCTCGGTGCGCAGCTTCGACGGCGGGTACGCCGCCTACGTGCTGGCCCGGGCCGAACGCAACCGGCAGGCCAGCGCCAGCGAGGCGCGGCGGCAGAACCTGCTGCGCAAGGAGCTGGCCTGGCTGCGCCGCGGCGCACCGGCCCGCACCTCCAAGCCGAAGTTCCGGATCGAGGCGGCCGAAGCGCTGATCGCCGACGTCCCGCCGGTGCGCAGCGCCGTCGAGCTGCGGGCGCTGTCGGCCAAGCGGCTGGGCCGCACCGTCTACGACGTCGAGGACGTGAGCCTCTCGGTCGGTACCGGGAACACCGCCCGGACGCTGCTGGCGAACGCGACCTGGCACGTCGGGCCCGGCGACCGGATCGGCATCATCGGCGTCAACGGCTCGGGCAAGACCCACCTGCTACGGCTGCTGGCCGGCGAGCTGTCGCCCGATGCCGGCCGGGTGGTGATCGGCCAGACCGTCCGGGTCGGCTACCTGTCCCAGAACGTCACCGAACTGCCCAGCGATCTCAGGGTGATCGAGGCGGTGACCGAGGTCCGCGGCAGCGCGGTGCTCGGCGGCGTCGAGCAGTCGGCGACGCAACTGGCCGAGCGGTTCGGCTTCGCCAACGAGCGCCAGTGGACGCCGGTCAGCGACCTGTCCGGCGGCGAGCGGCGGCGGCTGCAACTGCTGCGGCTGCTGCTCGGCCAGCCGAACGTGCTGCTGCTGGACGAGCCGACCAACGACCTGGACACCGACACCCTGGCCGAGCTGGAGGACCTGCTCGACTCGTGGGCCGGCACCCTGGTGGTGGTCAGCCACGACCGGTACCTGATCGAACGGGTCTGCGACTCCACGGTCGCGCTGCTGGGCGACGGCTCGATCGCCGCGCTGCCCGGCGGGATCGAGGAGTACCTGCGCCGCCGCGACGCCGGGCTGCGGGCAGCCGAGGAGTCGAGCCAGCAAACCACCAGGAACTCGGCCAAGCCAGCCCGCAGGGCCGACCCGCGTGCCGCCCGCAAGGAGCTGGCCCGGCTCGAGCGCGAGATCGCCAAGGCCGAGCGCCGGGAGGCCGAGCTGCACCGGGCACTGGCCGAGCACGCCACCGACTACGCCCGGATCAGCGAGCTGGACACCGAACTGCGCGCGGTGCTCAGCGCCAAGGAGGCCGCCGAGCACAGCTGGCTGGAGCTGTCGGAGGAACTCTGAGGAAGTTAGCCGGCTCTGGGAACCTCAGCCGTCCAACGACAGCTTCGGCTTGGCCTCCAGGCCCCGCAGGCCGTTCCAGCCGAGGTTGACCAGGTGCGCGGCCACCTCCTCGCGCCGGGGCTTGCGGACCTCCAGCCACCACTGGCCGGTCAGCGCCACCATGCCCACCAGCATCTGGGCGTACATGCCGGCCAGCTTCGGGTTGAGCTTCCGGGTGCCGAACTCGCGTACCAGGATGTACTCGACCTGGCTGGCGATGTCGTTTAGCAGCGAGGAGAACGTCCCGGTCGAGGTGGCCACCGGCGAGTCGCGCACCAGGATCCGGAAGCCGTCGGTCTGCTCCTCGATGTAGGTCAGCAGTGCCAGGGCGGCCTGCTCGACCAGCGCCCGCGGGTTGTCGCCGGTCAGCGCCGAGGTGATCGCCTCCATCAGGTTGCGCATCTCGCGGTCCACCACGACCGCGTACAGGCCTTCCTTGCCGCCGAAGTGCTCGTACACCACCGGCTTGCTGACGCCGGCGCGGGTGGCGATCTCCTCGATCGAGGTCGCCTCGAAGCCCTTCTCCGCGAACAGCGCGCGGCCGACGTCCAGCAATTGCTCGCGCCGCTCCTTGCCGGTCATCCGAACCCGGGGCCTGCTCTGGCTGTCGGTCACTTGGCCCATTCTTGCGCACCCGGGCATGCCCGGCTTACCGCCGGTTTCGCCGGACCGCCGGCTGTTGCGATCATGGGCAGATGACTGACTCGCCGATCGCCGCCGCACCGGAGGCGGATTCGTCGCTGGCCACGGCCCGGCAGGCCGACGCCCGGGACCCGTTGGCCCACCTGCGCGACCGCTTCGAGCTGCCCGACGGCACGGTCTACCTGGACGGGAACTCGCTCGGCCCGCTGCCGCGCGCGGTGCTGCCCGCGGTCACCGACCTGGTGCGCCGGCAGTGGGGCCAGGACCTGATCACGTCCTGGAACGTCCACGACTGGTGGGGGCTGCCCCGCCGGTTGGGCGACCAGCTGGCCGGCCTGATCGGCGCGGCGCCGGGCCAGGTGGTGTGCGGCGACTCCACCTCGGTACAGCTGTTCCAGGCGATGGTCGCGGCCTGCCGGTTGCGTCCGGGGCGCTCGATGCTGCTCACCGACGGCGCGAGCTTTCCCAGCGACCAGTACCTGGCCGACTCGGTGGGCCGGCTGCTCGGGCTGCGGGTGGTCCGGCTGCACCCGTCCGAGCTGGCGGCCTACCTCGGCGAGCACGGCACGCAGGTGGCAGCGGTGTCGTTCTCGCTGGTCGATTACCGCACCGGCGAGCTGTTCGACGCCGCCGAGCTGACCCGGACGGCCCAGGCCGCCGGCGCGGTGATGGTCTGGGACCTGTGCCACGCGGCCGGCGTGCTGCCGGTGACGCTGGACGAGATCGGGGCCGACCTGGCGGTCGGCTGCACCTACAAGTACCTCAACGGTGGCCCCGGCTCACCGGCTTTCATCTACATCGCCCGGCGCCATCAGTCGCAGGTCGAGCTGCCGCTGACCGGCTGGAACGGGGCCCGGGAACCGTTCGGGCTCAACAGCAGCTACGTACCCGCCGAGTCGATCGAGCGGGCCCGGATCGGCACCCCGGCACTGCTGTCCATGGCGGCGCTGGAGGCGGCTCTGACCGCCTTCGACGGGGTGGGCATCGACCAGCTGCGGGCCAAGTCGCTGGCGCTGACCCAGCAGGTGATCGAGTTCGCCGACCAGCGGCTGGCCCGGTTCGGGGTCGAGGTGGTCACCCCGCGCCGGCCGGGGCTGCGCGGCTCGCAGGTGTCGCTGCGGATGCCTGCGGCCTACGAGGTCTGCCAGGCCCTGATCGAGCGCGGCGTGATCGGGGACTTCCGGGCACCGGACCTGCTGCGACTGGGCTTCCCGCCGATGTATCTCAGCTTCACCGAGGTGCACCGGGGCATGCTCACCCTGGCCGAGATCCTGGCCGACGGCAGTTACCGCGAGCCCCGGTTCGCCCAGCGGGCCACGGTCACCTGACCCGGCGCGGCGTCCCGGTTCAGGCGATCCCAGCGCCGGGCGATCCTCAGCGCCGGGCGAGTCGAGCTCCAGGATCCCAGCTCCGGCGATCCCAGCTGCAAGCGATCTGGGTTCAGGCGGCCCGTTCGGCGGCCTTGCGGGCGGCCAGCTTGTCGAACCGGTCCCGGCGCGGCCACCGGACGTCGCTGGCCCAGCCGAGCTTTTCGAACAGCCAGATCGTCCGGGCCGAGATGTCGAGCTGGCCGCGGTCGACACCGTGCCGGGCGCAGGTCGGGTCGGCGTGATGGCTGTTGTGCCAGGACTCGCCGAAGCTCAGGATCGCCAGCGGCCAGAAGTTGGCCGACTTGTCCCGCGATGCGTACGGACGCTCGCCGATCAGGTGACACACCGAGTTGATCGACCAGGTGACGTGGTGCAGCAGGCACAGCCGCACCAGCGAGGCCCAGAAGAAGGCGGTCACCGCCCCGGTCCACGACCAGCTGATCAGGCCGCCGAGCACCGCCGGGGCAAGCATGGTGAAGGCCACCCAGAGCGGGAACTGGCGATCGATCCGGACCAGGTCTTCGTCGGCCAGCAGGTCGGGGGTGTACTTGTCCTGGTTGGTGTGCTCGGGGTCGAACAGCCAGCCCAGGTGGGCGAACCAGAAGCCCTTCATCAGCCCGCCGAAGGACTCGCCGAAGCGCCACGGCGAGTGCGGGTCACCCTCGCGGTCGGAGAAGGCGTGGTGGCGGCGGTGGTCGGCGACCCACCGGATCACCGGTCCCTCGATGGCCAGCGAGCCGGCCACCGCCAGGGCGATCTTGAGCCCGCGGTTGGCCTTGAAGGCGCCGTGCGTGAAGTAGCGGTGGAAGCCCACCGTGATGCCCATGCCGGAGACCGCGTAGAAGACCAGCGCGAGAATCAGGTCGGTCCAGCCGATCCCCCAGCCCCAGGCCAGCGGCACCGCGGCCAGCAGGGCCAGGAACGGCAGTACCACCACGACGTAGAGGGCGATCTGCTCGCCGCGCGCCTTGCGACCGGAGATCATCGGCTTGGCCATCGGCTGGCCGTCGCGCAACTTCTCGTCCCGCAGCTGGTCGGCGCTGGTACCGGCCGGATCGTCGAGCATCGTCATAAGCTGGCTCCCTGGAGTTGCGCAAAGAAGGTGCCCGCGCGCTGGTTTCGACGCGGCTGGTCCACGGGCCGATGCGGCCCGCCGTAACCTACTCTAGCGTAACCTACGCTACCGTAAGTTTGTCCAGCCCGCAGCGCGGGCCACTCGGCGGGTAAGCTGTTGCGGTCGAGCGCTGCCCGCCGGCCGGTGGTCAGCGCAGTGGGAGATGGGGTAATCGGCAGCCCGCCGGCCTTTGGAGCCGTGCAGTCTGGGTTCGAATCCCAGTCTCCCAGCCGCGATCGAGCACGGCGTAGAACCAGCCGGACCTGCACTTGCCAGCTGGATTGACTTCGGCCAGCCGTGCCGTACGGTGGTGACCGCAACACCGCAGGTGGCTCCGCTCGATGCGCACCTGCCTGCGGAGGTCGGCGACATACCCCGCGGGGACGCCGACCTTGTTGCTTTTAGTGGGCCATTACAAGCTGATGACCCGGCTGACCCCCTCGACACGTAGCCAAAGTTCGCTGTCTCCGAGCAGGAGATGGCGCCGGTGCGCCCACCCGACCGCATCAGGTACCAGAGCAGCTGCTCCTCATAGTCGTGCAAGTGCGTCATCCTCAGGTTCCGGTCGATGCTGCCAGCGCTGACCAGCCGGCGACGGGTTTCGAAGTCCTTCTTGTTGCGAACCTGGGGATCCGGGCCCACGATCGACTCGCGGCTGTCGAGCGTAAGGCTGAATACCTTCTGGCCGTACAGCTCGATCAATAGCCTCTCAAGGCATTCCTGCCGAGCCCGCTCCTGGTTGATCTGATGGTTGTTGCGTACAACGAGGAGGTTGAAGCACGGCGCGTTGCACACGAGGTCGAGCATGTCGGCCACAGCCTGGCGGTTGCCCCGATCAGCGAGCGTTGATGCTTTGAACTCGCCTGCAGCGCCCGCTTGGGCGCGGATGTCGTTGCGGAACTGCCAGACGTCGCCACCTTCGACGAGTACCGCCGCCAGCTGGTAGTACCCAGGCTGACCCTGTCCTCGACGGGGATCGCGAAACGTCTCGTCCGCAAACGCGTAACGCGGAGGAGGCCCAGACACCAGAATCCTCCCGAACGCGTTGGCCGCGATCGCGGTCATCTGCGCAGTCGAGGATGGTATCTACCGGCACTGACAGATCCGGCAGACCGTATTTTGGCGGCGGTTCGCTTGGTAACACCAGCCAAGCGCGCGACGCTCGCAGCGTGAGTGCGATCGGCGCGCTGTAATTTTCGTCAGGGCCTCGCAGGCCGGACAACCAGCCAAGGTCGGATAGGCTTCGGCCGTGACCGCCCCAGCCACGCCGGATGCGTGCAAGCGACTGACCGTTCTGGTACTGGCAGCCGGCGAGGGCACCCGGATGAAGTCCGCGGCGCTGCCCAAGGTCCTGCATTCCTTCGCCGGGCGTTCGCTGGTCGGCCACGCGCTGGCCGCCACCGCGCCGTTGGACGCCGACCGCACCGCCGTGGTGATCGGGCACGGCCGCGAGCAGGTGGCCGCCCACCTGGCCGAGATCGCCCCGGCCGCGGTGTCGGTGGTGCAGGAGCAGCAGAACGGCACCGGGCATGCCGTCCGGGTGGCACTGCAGCAGCTGGCCGCCGACCGGCCGGTGACCGGCACCGTGCTGGTGCTGCCCGGGGACGCGCCGCTGCTCTCGCCCGACACCCTGACCGCACTGCTGCAATCCCATCTCGCCAGCGGCGCGGCGGCCACCCTGCTTACCAGCGAGCTGGACGATCCCACCGGCTACGGACGGGTGATCCGCTCCGGCGACCCGGCCCGGCCGGACGCGGTGCTGCGGGTGGTCGAGCAGAAGGACGCCGGCCCGGACGAGCTGGCGGTCCGGGAGGTGTCGGCCGGCGTCTACGCCTTCGACGCGGCTCCGCTGAGCGAGGCCGTCACCCGGTTGAGCACCGACAACGCCCAGGGCGAGGAGTACCTGCCCGACGTGGTCGCCATCTTCGTCGCCGAGGGCCGGGACGTGCGGGCCCGCACCGCCCCGGCCGACCAGACCGCCGGCGTCAACGACCGGGTGCAGTTGGCCGCCGCGCACCGCAACTACAACCAGCGACTGCTGGAGCGGCACATGCGGGCCGGCGTCCGGGTGATCGATCCGCAGACCTGCTGGGTGGACGCCGGGGTGCGCCTGGCACCCGACGTCACCCTGGCCCCGAACGTCCAGCTGCACGGCCGCACCGAGGTCGCCGCCGGTGCGACGATCGGCCCGGACAGCACCCTGACCGACACCGTGGTGGGTCCGGGCAGCACGCTCAACCGCACGGTGGCCAACCAGGCCCGGATCGGTGCCGGCGTCACCATCGGCCCGTTCGCCTACCTCCGGCCCGGCACCGAGCTGGCCGACCGGGTGCACATCGGCACCTACGTCGAGATCAAGGCCTCCGACATCGGCACCGCGAGCAAGGTGCCGCACCTGACCTACGTCGGTGATGCCAGCATCGGCGAGCACACCAACATCGGGGCCGCGTCGGTGTTCGTCAACTACGACGGCGTGCACAAGCACCGGTCCCGGATCGGTGACCACGCCCGCACCGGCGCCGACACCATGTTCGTCGCCCCGGTCACGGTCGGCGACGGCGCCTATACCGCGGCCGGTTCGGTGATCACCTCCGACGTCCCACCTGGGGCTCTCGGAGTGAGTCGAACCCCGCAGCGCAACGTGGCAGGCTGGGTGCTGCGGCGGCGGGCCGGCACCGGCTCGGCGGCCGCGGCCCAAGCGGCGAACGAATCCACCGGACCGGACCGGGACGGCTCGAGCGGCAAGACGGGGAGCAGCACGGCATGAACACCCTGCAGGTGGCCAATCGCAAGAGCATGACGCTGTTCTCCGGCCGGGCCTTTCCCGAACTGGCGGACGAGATCGCCGGGCACATCGGCATGCCGGTCACCCCGATGACCGCCCGCGACTTCGCCAATGGCGAGATCTTCGTCCGGCCGGAGGAGTCGGTGCGCGGTTCGGACGCGTTCGTGATCCAGTCGCACACCACGCCGATCAACCACTGGGTGATGGAGACCCTGATCCTGGTGGAC
>JAVEEO010000053.1 GCA_030840415.1 Pseudonocardiales bacterium
CACCATCGAGCCGGCGATCTTGAATGCCATCTCGGAGGAGTCCACGTCGTGGTAGGCACCATCGGTCAGCGCCATGCGCACGCCCACCAGCGGGTAGCCGGCGAGGATGCCGTACTGCATGGCCTCCTGCGCACCCTGGTCCACCGAAGGGATGAACTCCTTCGGGATCCGGCCGCCGGTGACCTCGTTGACGAACTCGTAGGCCGGGCCGTCCGCGGTGCGCTCCAGCGGCTCGAGCCGGATCTGCACCTTGGCGTACTGGCCGGAGCCACCGGTCTGCTTCTTGTAGGTCAGGTCCTCGCGCTCGACGATCCGGCGGATCGTCTCGCGGTAGGCCACCTGCGGCTTGCCGACGTTGGCCTCGACCTTGAACTCCCGGCGCATCCGGTCGACCAGGATCTCCAGGTGGAGCTCGCCCATGCCGGCGATGATGGTCTGGCCGGTCTCCTCGTCGCCGTGGACCTGGAACGTCGGGTCCTCCTCGGCAAGCTTCTGGATCGCGACGCCCAGCTTCTCCTGGTCGCTCTTGGTCTTCGGCTCGATGGCCACCGAGATGACCGGCGCCGGGAAGGTCATCGACTCCAGCACGATCGGCTTCTGCGGGTCGCACAGGGTGTCGCCGGTGGTGGTCTGCTTCAGGCCGGCCACGGCGATGATGTCGCCGGCGCCGGCACGCGGCAGTTCCTCACGCTTGTTGGCGTGCATCTGGTAGATCTTGCCGATGCGCTCCTTGCGGTCCTTGGTGGAGTTCAGGACCTGCGCGCCGTTCTCGACCACGCCGGAGTAGATCCGGACGTAGGTGAGCTTGCCCAGGTGCGGGTCGGTGGCGATCTTGAACGCCAGCGCCGACAGCGGCTCGGACTCGTCGGCGCGCCGCTCGGCCACGGTCGCACCGTCCATCAGGGTGCCCTCGATGTGGTCGACGTCCAGCGGCGACGGCAGGAAGTCCACCACGGCGTCGAGCATCGGCTGGACGCCCTTGTTCTTGAACGCCGAGCCGGTCAGCACCGGGTTCACCTTGTCGGCCAGCGTGGCGCGACGGATCGCGGCCTTGAGCTGAGCGACGGTGAGCGTCTCGTCGTTGAGGTAGGCCTCGGCGACCTCGTCGTCGACGTCGGACAGCGTCTCCATCAGGGTCTCGCGCCACTCGGCGGCCTGCTCGGCCAGCTCGGCGGGGATCTCCTCGATCGAGAACTCCTCGCCGAGGGCGGTCTCGCCGCGCCAGGTGAGCGCACGCATCTCGACCAGGTCGACGACGCCGATGAAGTCGGCCTCGTTACCGATCGGGAGCTGCAGCACCAGGGTGTTGGCGTTGAGCCGCTCCTTCATCATCTGCACGCAGCGGAAGAAGTCCGCGCCGGTGCGGTCGAGCTTGTTGACGAAGCACATCCGCGGGACGCTGTACTTGTCCGCCTGCCGCCAGACCGTCTCGGTCTGCGGCTCGACGCCCGCGACACCGTCGTAGACGGCTACCGCACCGTCGAGCACCCGAAGCGATCGCTCCACCTCGACGGTGAAGTCCACGTGCCCGGGCGTGTCGATGATGTTGATGGTGTGGTTCTTCCAGGTGCACTTCGTCGCGGCGGACGTGATCGTGATACCGCGCTCCTGCTCCTGCTCCATCCAGTCCATGGTGGCTGCGCCGTCATGAACCTCACCGATCTTGTAGTTGATGCCGGTGTAGTAGAGGATCCGCTCGGTAGTCGTGGTCTTGCCCGCGTCGATATGCGCCATGATCCCGATGTTGCGGGTCTTGGCGAGCTCAACGTTGTTGGCCATCATTCCTTCTTCGGGTAATTGCGGGCTGAACGTGGGTGCCGCTTCAGCGGGGTGGCCGCCTGGCAGCGGTGGTGCGCGTTACCAGCGGTAGTGCGCGAAGGCCTTGTTCGACTCGGCCATCTTGTGGGTGTCCTCGCGGCGCTTGACGCTGGCGCCGAGGCCGTTGCTGGCATCGAGCAGCTCGTTCATCAGGCGCTCGGTCATGGTCTTCTCGCGACGGGCGCGGGAGTAGCCGACCAGCCAGCGCAGCGCCAGGGTGGTCTGGCGCGGGGTGCGCACCTCGACCGGAACCTGGTAGGTCGCGCCACCGACACGGCGGCTGCGCACCTCCAGCGTCGGCTTGACATTGTCCAGGGCCCGCTTGAGGGTGACCACCGGGTCGGTGCCGTTCTTCTCGCGGCAGCCTTCCAGCGCGCCGTAGACGATGCTCTCGGCGGTGGAGCGCTTGCCGTCGGTGAGGATCTTGTTGACCAACTGGGTCACCAGACCGGACTGGTAGACCGGGTCGATGACCAGGGGCCGCTTGGGAGCCGGGCCTTTACGAGGCATTAGCTCTTCTCCTTCTTCGCGCCGTAACGGCTGCGGGACTGCTTGCGGCCGCGGACACCCTGGGTGTCCAGCGAACCACGGATGATCTTGTAACGGACGCCGGGGAGGTCCTTCACCCGGCCGCCACGCACCAGCACGATGGAGTGCTCCTGCAGGTTGTGCCCGACGCCGGGGATGTAGGCGGTGACCTCGATGCCGCTGGTCAGCCGGACGCGTGCGACCTTGCGCAGCGCGGAGTTCGGCTTCTTGGGCGTCGTGGTGTACACGCGCGTGCAGACACCGCGCCGCTGGGGGGAACCCTTCAGCGCCGGGGTCTTGGTCTTGCCGATCTTGTCCTGTCGGCCCTTGCGGACCAGTTGCTGGATCGTAGGCATGCGGCCTGCAATCTCCCATTCGTCTGCGGTATGTCGACCTAGATCGCCGGCGGGCTGGACTCTGTCCAACCGCACCAGGCTCACTGCCCGGCAACATCTCTGCTCTGCTGTTGTTCCCATCCGGTCCACGGGGTCGGGCGTGTCGCACCCTGTCCCATGGCTGTCCGCAGTCGATTCCGCAGACTGGGCCGAACGGCCCCGGCGCGTCAACGCCCGCCTGCAATCAGCGGCCGCCTGCGACGCACGCAGGTGAGTACCCAGAGGCTCCGGGCACAAAGGTAAACAATACCGTTGCCCGCTCCGGGATCAAAATTGACCCCGGAACCGCTGTCGGGACGCCGATCCGAGGGCTACCCTGCCGCCGCGACCAGGGCCCTGCCGTGCCGCAGCATCCAGTCCCGGGCGCGGTCGGTGCGCCGGGCCACCTCGCGCCAGTACTCCTCGAACCCTCGATGGCCGGCCCGGGCCGCATCGGTGACGATCCGGTAGGTCCAGTCGTGATTGGGCACCAGGGCGCGCACCACCGCGGCCCGGTCGGCCGCGGCGAGGCCGTAGGCGTCCAGGAACAGGGCCAGCCGGTGGAACCGGCGGTCGGCCAGGGCCGGCGGCACGTCCGGGTCGTCGGCCAGCGGGCACCAGCAGCGCAGCGCGGTGGCCAGGTCCCAGATCACCGAGCCGGGCCCGGCCAGGTCGAAGTCGATCAGGCCGACCGCCAGGCCGCCGTCGAAGATCACGTTGCCCGGGTGCAGGTCGTTGTGCGAGACCAGCGGGCCCCGGTAGGCCGCCGGCGGCAGCCGGCCCCACGGCAGGCCGGTCCCGTCGAAGGACCGCATCGTCGCGTGGAAGCGCCCGATCAGCTCGGCGACGCTGGTCAGAGTGCCCTCGCCCAGCGACCAGTCCGGCAACGGGGAGCGGGCGGCCCGGCCCGGGATCCAGGACAGCACCTCGGTCTCCCCCTCGACCGCCAGTACCCGAGGCGCGGCGGAGAAGCCGGCCCGGCGCAGATGCTCCAGCACCGCGTGGGTGGCCCGGCCCGACGGCGCCAGGGGCCGGCGGACGGTGTCGCCGCACCGACACACCCGGCCCCGGTTGGCGACCCCGCCACCGAGTGGCTCAGTCGGACCGCGGTGCTGCTGCTGCGGGCCGGGGTGGCGGCCGCTCGGCGGCTGGCCGCCCGACTGCCGGGCGCCGCTTGGCGGTTGAATGTCTGGCTGCCGGGGAGGCGCCGGGTATGGCCAGCACTGCCCGGGCGAGGCTGGCATGGGTGATGAGGCCATTGACCACACCTCCGTTCAGGGCCGACCAGACCGCGTGGCTCTTGGCCGTTCCGTAGGCGACCGCCAGCACGGTGGGCAACTGCGCCAGCAACGACCCCGGTGTGACGATCATCCTCTCGTCCAGCGGGGTCTGGCGAGGGTCGCCGTCCTCGCCCAGGAACACCCCGGACACCTCGGCCCGCACCCCGGCGGCACTGACGGCGTCCCGGTCGGGCTGGGCCAGTGAGTCGTAGATGCTGGACAAGCCCGGCAGCCACGACCCGATTCCCACCATGCCGATGGTGATCGAGCCCAACATCGCGGTGGCCGCGGCGACGTCCGGGTGCCGCCTGATCGCCTGCGCGGTGCCCGCGTCGTCGACGATCATCGGCGCGTAGAAGCCGTAGGACGGCCCGCCCCCGATCCGGGTGATCGCGCGCACCACGTCCAGCAGGTCGCCGTCGCCGGGACGCGACAGCGCTCCGGTCATCTGCACGATCGGGCAGGGCGGAAAGCTGGTCAGACCGCGGGCCAGCCCGGACAGCGACCGGGACCAGGCGATCCCCACCACGTCCGCCGCGGTGGCCAGGTCCGCGATCGCCTCGCCGGCCGCCTCACCGAGTCGATGCCGCAGCGAGCTGTCGCTGTCGTCGGGGAAGTTGTAGACGAAGGCGTGCCGCAGGCCGAAGGCGGAGGCCAGCTCGGCTGACAGGGCGGCGTCGAGGATGCCCGGCAGCCCGATCTCGATGCGCACCAGGCCCAACGCCCGGGCGGTGTCGAGCAGTCTGGCCACCCGGAACCGGCTGATGTCGAGCAGGCCGGCGATCTCGACCTTGGAGCGGTCCTCCAGGAAGTACAGCCGCGCTGCCCGGGCTGCCAGCACCACCTCGGAGGGACCGGTCGGGGACGCCTTGGCCATCGACTTCCTTCCTTCCTCGGGTGGACTTCCACGGATGCGACCGGCTCGAGCGGACCACGTCGGGATCTTTCGGGCGGACCGCCACAGAACCAACCTTGACCTACCCCCGCGATGCGCTCGGCACTCCGGCAGAACCTAGCGGGCCACCGCGAACCGCGTGACGATGAGAGAACCCGCCGAGCGTGTCCGGACTGTGACGGCGCCAGAGGGTTGACGAGGAGCGCTCCGAGGATCATCGTAAGTTACAAATTGAGCGAGCGATGCTCAAATGAGCCAGGCAGGTGACGCCGGATGGCAGCACGACAGCGGCTTCGGGCAGGGGTGGGACTGGCTGCGCTCGCCGCGCTGACCGTGACGATGTGCGGCTGTGCCGGAGCCGGCGGTCTGGGCGGCGGCAAGGATTCGATCAACGTCCTGATGGTGAACAACCCCCAGATGATCGACATCCAGAAGCTGACCGCCGACAACTTCACCCGGCAGACCGGCATCAAGGTCAATTACACGGTGCTGCCCGAGAACGACGTCCGGGACAAGATCAGCCAGGAGCTGTCCAGCCAGGCCGGCATCTACGACATCTCCACCATCAGCAACTACGAGGTGCCCTTCTACGCCAAGGCCGGCTGGCTGGCGCCGCTGTCGAACTACGTCGCCCGCGACTCCGGCTTCGACCAGAACGACATCTTCCCCGGTATGACCAAGTCCCTGACCGCCTCCGACGGCAAGCTGTACGCCGAGCCGTTCTACGGCGAGTCCTCGTTCCTGATGTACCGCAAGGACGTCTTCGCCGCCAAGGGGCTCACCATGCCGGCCAGACCGACCTGGCCGCAGGTCGCTGCCCTCGCGGCCAAGGTAGACAACGCCCAGCCCGGCCTGCGCGGGATCTGCCTGCGCGGCGAAGTCGGCTGGGGCCAGATCTTCGCCCCCCTGACCACGGTCGTGAACACCTTCGGTGGCACGTGGTTCGACAAGAACTGGCAGCCCCAGGTCGACAGTCCCCCGTTCACCGAGGCCACCAGCTTCTATGTCAACCTGGTGCGCCAGCACGGTGAGGCCGGCGCTCCGCAGGCCGGGTTCACCGAGTGCCTGAACAACATGGAGCAAGGCAAGGTCGCGATGTGGTACGACGCCACCTCGGCCGCCGGATCACTGGAAGGCACCGGCTCGCCGGTCGCCGGCAAGATGGGCTACGTCGCCGCCCCAGTGGTCAAGACCAAGACCTCCGGCTGGCTCTACGCCTGGTCGTGGGCGATCGAGCATGCCAGCAAGAAGCAGGACGCCGCCTGGAAGTTCATCTCGTGGGCCTCGAGCAAGCAGTACGAGGAGCTCGTCGGAAGCAAGATCGGCTGGACGAGCGTGCCGGCCGGCAAGCGCCTGTCGACGTACGACAACCCCCAGTACGTCAAGGCCTCCGAGGCCTTCGCGGGTCCGACTCGGGCGGCCATCCTTGCAGCCGATCCGGAGAACCCCGGCGTTCAGCCGAGGCCGGTGCCCGGCATCCAGTTCATGGACTTCCCGGAGTTCAGCGCCCTTGCCACCACCGTGTCGCAGTACGTGAGCACCGCCATCGCGGGACAAATCAGCGTGCAAAAGGCACTTCAGGATGGCCAGAAGGTAGCAACGCGCGCTACCAAGACTTACCGGAGCAAGTGATGACCGTCATCGACACACCTCCAACCACGGCCCCGACCGCGGACCTGCCGGCTCCGGCGGGCCTGCGAAAGACCTCGGACTGGGCCCGCCGGGCGCCGCTGATGCCGGCCCTGATCTTCATGTTCATCATCACCCAGTTGCCGTTCGTCGCGACGCTGGTGATCTCGTTCGTGCGGTGGAACGCCCTGCGGCCCGATCTCGGCAAGCACTTCACCGGCCTGTCCAACTACCAGGCCGTGCTCAGCGACCCGGACTTCCGGTCCTCGATCATCTTCACCGTCATCCTCACCGTGACGGTGGTGGTGGTGAGCCTGTTCCTGGGACTGCTGCTGGCCCTGCTGCTGGACAAGCCCTTCCGGGGACGCGGCATCGTCCGGACGATGCTCATCGCGCCGTTCCTGATCGTGCCGATCGCCTCGGCGCTGCTGTGGAAGCACGCGCTGCTCAACCCGGTGTACGGCCTCTTCAACGGCATCCTGACGGGGATCTGGAAGATTTTCGGATCCGACAACCCACCGCAGCCGGACTGGGTGACCGAGCATCCGCGGCTGTCGGTGGAGATGGCGCTGATCTGGCAGTGGACGCCGTTCATGATGCTGATCCTGCTGGCCGGCCTGCAGAGCCGCCCTGCCGACGCGATCGAGGCGGCCAACATGGACGGCGCGTCGTCCTGGCAGATGTTCCGGTTCCTCACCCTGCCGCACCTGCGGCAGTACCTCGAACTCGGAGGCCTCCTCGGCTCCATCTACGTCGTGCAGAACTTCGACGCCGTGTTCACCATCACCTCGGGCGGTCAGGGCACCGCCAACCTGCCGTACAGCATCTACAACATCTTCTTCACCGCCCACGATTACGGCCAGGCCTCGGCGGCCGGCGTCATCGTGGTGATCGGCTCGATCATCATCGCGACGTTCGCCCTGCGGGTGGTCTCGTCGCTGTTCCAGGAGGAGGGCCGATGAGCACTCAGGCAGTTCCAGCGGCGCCGGCCCAGCCGAGCGCTTCCGCGGCCAGCCCCGGTCATAACGCCCCGGCGCGCAAGCGCAGTGTCTGGGGCCTTGTCGCCTGGGTGGTGGGACTGCTGTTCGTCTTTCCGGCCCTGTGGATGGTGTTCCTGTCGTTTCACTCCGAGTCCGACGCGGCCAGCAATCCCCCGAAGTTCACCGCACCACTGACCCTGGCCGGGTACCGGGACTTCTTCAACAGTGGCCAGAGCCCATGGCCGTCGCTGGCCAACTCCGCGACCGCGAGCGTCTGCTCGACGGTGCTGGTGCTGCTGCTGGCCATTCCGGCGGCCTACGCGCTCTCGATCCGTCCGGTGAAGAAGTGGACGGACGTGATGTTCTTCTTCCTGTCCACCAAGATGCTGCCGGCGGTGGCCGGCCTGCTGCCGATCTACCTGATCGCCAAGAACGCCCACCTCTTGGACAACGTCTGGCTGCTGGTGGTCATCTACGCCAGCATGAACCTGCCCATCGCGGTCTGGATGATGCGCTCGTTCCTGGCCGAGGTCCCGGTCGAGATGCTGGAGGCGGCCGCCATCGACGGCGCCCGGCTGCCCACCATCATGACCAGGATCATCGCGCCGGTGGCGATGCCGGGAATCGCCGCGACCTCGCTCATCTGCTTCATCTTCAGCTGGAACGAGCTGCTGTTCGCCAAGGTGCTCACCGCGGTGGTGGCCCAGACCTCGCCGGTGTTCCTGACCGGTTTCATCACCAGCCAGGGGCTGTTCCTGGCCAAGGTGTGCGCGGCGGCGACGATCATCTCGCTGCCGGTGCTGGTGGCCGGCTTCGCCGCCCAGGACAAGCTGGTCCAGGGTTTGTCACTGGGCGCGGTCAAGTGATCAGATCCTCGGTACCGTACCCGACCCGCAGGAGGCTCCCTCGATGAAGGCCGCCGTCATCACCGGCGTCGGAACCAGCGAGGTTACCGACGTCGCAGATCCCGAACCCGGCCCCCGGCAGGTGGTCGTCGAAGTGGCCGCCTGCGGCATCTGCGGCACCGACCTGCACATCCTGCAGGGCGAGTTCGCCCCGACGCTGCCGATCGTGCCGGGGCACGAGTTCGCCGGCACCGTCGCTGCCCTCGGGGCCGACGTGAGCGGCCTCGAGGTCGGTGACCGGGTGGCGGTCGACCCCTCGCTGTACTGCTTCGAGTGCTACTACTGCCGCCGCGGCCGGAACAACCTGTGCGAGAACTGGAACGCCATCGGCGTCTCGCGGCCGGGCGGCGCGGCCCAGTACGCGCTGGCGCCGCAGGCCAACTGCGTGTTGCTGCCCGAGCACGTCTCCCTCGCCGACGCCGCGCTGATCGAGCCGCTGTCCTGCGCGGTGCGCGGCTACGACGTGCTCCGGTCCCAACTGGCCAACACCGTGCTGATCTACGGCTCCGGAACGATGGGGCTGATGATGCTCGAGCTCGCCAAGCGGGTGGGTGCCGTCTCCGTGGACATGGTCGAGAAGAACCCGGAACGGCTGGCGACCGCCCGCCAACTGGGCGTCTCGGGGGCGGCTGCTTCGGCCGAGGAGTTCGACCGGCCGCGCGGCTGGGACCTGGTCATCGATGCCACCGGCAACGCCAAGGCGATCCAGGACGGCCTGGAGCGGGTCGGCAAGGGCGGCACCTTCCTGCAGTTCGGCGTGTCCGACTACGCCACCCGGGCCAGCATCGAGCCTTACAAGATCTACAACCAGGAGATCACCATCACCGGTTCGATGGCGGTGCTGCACTCCTACGAGCGAGCGGCGGCGCTGTTCGCCGACGGAGTGATCGACCCGGCGGTGTTCATCTCCGACCGGCTGCCGCTGGCCGACTACGGCCTGGCCCTGGAGCGGTTCGCGGCCGGGGTCGGGCGAAAGATCCAGGTCGTCCCCTGATCGACCGGGTCGCGCACCGGGCGCCGGCCTCCTGTCGCGGCCCGGCGGGCCGGCTGATGCGGCCGGGTTGCACATCAAGTACTGCATTCGTGCTACGGTTTTCCTGGTTGCAGTTGCAGTTTTCCACGATCGTTTCTCCAGAACGCCCGCGGGTACTAGCAGCGGGCGTTTTGTTTTCTCAGCTGAACGGCGGGGTTAGACAAGACGACAACCCGGAGGCCACGCAGTGTGGCCTTCGAACCGCATTCAGCAAGGAGAAAGACACATGGCACAGGGAACCGTCAAATGGTTCAACAGCGACAAGGGCTTCGGCTTCATCGCTCCGGACCCGGCCGACGGCCAGGGCCAGGCCGACGTGTTCGTCCACTACTCCGCGATCGCCAGTGATGGCTACCGGAGCCTGGACGAGAACCAGCGGGTCGAGTTCGACATCACGCAGGGCCAGAAGGGCCCGCAGGCG
The DNA here is from genome assembly GCA_030840415.1 of Pseudonocardiales bacterium. Classification (GTDB taxonomy): domain Bacteria; phylum Actinomycetota; class Actinomycetes; order Mycobacteriales; family Jatrophihabitantaceae; genus Jatrophihabitans_A. Next base: position 9,864 of record JAVEEO010000053.1, read on the forward strand.
GAGAACGTCCGTCCCCTCTAGGACTTCTGCAACTCGATGAGGCCCGGCTCCCCCACAGGGGGGCCGGGCTTTGTC
>JAVEEO010000103.1 GCA_030840415.1 Pseudonocardiales bacterium
CCTTTGCGCACAAGCTAAAAGTCTATCCCTAAAGGCCGAGGGAACGTAAGACGACAGCGTCATCGACAGCCGTCGCAGCTTCTCGTCGGTGCGTATTTGCCTTTCGGTTTCGGTAGTTATCCGCAACGAGATGACCGGTCTCGCCAACATCCAGGCGAGGAGCCCGATAGCCTGCCCACCATGTCGGAACACGTACTGATCTTCGGCAACGGCTACTACGTCCCGGACCGGTTGCGGACCTGGGCGCGCAACGCCGGCCAGAGCGTCAGCACCACCGTGATCTGCGATCCGGAGCAGATGGTCAAGATCGACGAACCCGAGAAGCTCGCCCGGATCGTGGTGTTGCCGGCCGGGGCGAGCATCGAGGAGTGGGTCGCCTTCGCGCGGCTGGTACACCAGTTGCAGCCGGTGACCCGGATCGGCACCTTCTCCGACCAGGGCCAGGTCGCCGCGGCGGCGGCCGGGCAGGCGCTGGGCATCGCAACCCACTCGGTCGAGACGGTCCGGCTGGTCCATGACAAGTACGCGATGCGGCAGCGATTGGCCGAGACCGGCGTCGAGTCGACCGCATCCGCGGTGGTGCGGGACCTGGCCGAGCTGACCGAATTCGCCGCCACGCACGGCTATCCGTGCGTGGTGAAACCCGGCAGCGGCATGGCCAGCGCGGGCGTCTCGGTGATCTCCGGGCCGGACGAGGCGCAGGCTGCCTTCGACCGCGCCCGGGGAATCAGCCACGACCGGGGGTTGGCCCCGGCGCTGGCGACCGCTCCGGTGCTGGCAACCGGCAACCCGACACCCGGTGACCACCCCGACAACCCGATCCAGGTGATCGTCGAGACGTTCCTGTCCGGCGTCCAGTACAGCGTGGAGTGCTTCTCCGAACAGGGCGAGCACCAGTTGGTGACCGTGACCCGCAAGTACTCCGACCCGGTCAGCCTGGTCGAACTCGGGCACGTGATGCCCGCTCCGCTGGAGCCGGCCGAGGTGGAGGCGATCGGGACGCACGTGAGCCGGGCGCTGAGTGCCCTCGGCGTGGAATTCGGGCCGACCCACACCGAGATCGTGCTGACCGAGGCCGGGCCGCGCATCATCGAGACCCACCTGCGCTTCGGCGGTGACCACATCTGGGATCTGGTCACCGACGCCACCGGGGTCGACCTGGTCAAGAACCAGTGGCGGCAGATGATCGGCGAGAAGGTGCTGCCCGGCATCCGCGAGATCCTGCGGGATCCGGACCGGGTCCGGCGCTGCCAGGCCATCTGGTTCGCCAGCACCCAGGCATCCGGCGTCCTGGTGGAGATAACCGGCGTGGACGGTCCGCACCCCGACGGGGTCACCGTCAAGTACCCGGTGCCGGCCGGCACCGAACTGCAGGGCCTGCAGAGCTCGTTCTCCCGGCTGGCCCAGGCCCGTGCCTCGGCCGACACCGCGGCGGAGGCCGTCGCCCTGGCGCGGCAGGCCATCGAGGGGCTGGAGGTCGTCGTCCGGGTGCCCAGCACCGTGCCCGAGGTGATCTGACCGGCCGGGCCGACCGGGAAATCCTGCCGGGCAATCGTGAGGTGATCCGAGCGGCCGGCCGGTAACCGCGGGCCAGCTACAGTGAGAGCCGCCAGCGGCCACAGCTGGAGGAAGCCCGGTGCGATCCCGGCGCGGTCCCGCCACTGTGACTCCCGTCCGGGAGAAGCCAGATACTCCATCCGGCCGCTACCTACACACCAGGGGCGCGGACCCCGGGGAGGACCTCGAGTGATCCTGCTGCTGTCGACGTCGGACACCGACCTGCTCAGTGCCCGGGCCAGCGGCGCGGAGTACCGGCTGGGCAACCCGGCCCGTACCGGGGTCGAGGACCTGCCGGACCTGCTCGCCGATGCGCAGCTGGTGGTGGTGCGGATCCTGGGCGGCTACCGGATGTGGGAGGCCGGCATCGACGCGCTGCTGGCCAGCGGGCGCCCGGTGGTGGTGCTGGGCGGTGAGCAGCAGCCGGACGCCGAGCTGATGAAACTGTCCACCGTGCCCTACGGGGTGTCGGCCGAGGCGCACGCCTACCTGGCCGAGGGCGGCCCGGCGAACCTGGCCCAGCTGCACCGGTTCCTCTCCGACACCGTTCTGCTAACCGGCCACGGCTTCGAGCCGCCGGCCAGCACGCCGACCTGGGGGGTGCTCGAACGCACCGCCAGCCGCACCGAAGGCCCGACGGTGGCCGTCCTCTACTACCGCGCCCACCACGTCGCCGGCAACACCGCCTTCGTACACGCGCTGTGCGATGCCATCGAGGCCAAGGGCGGCCGGCCGCTGCCGGTGTTCTGCGCCTCGCTGCGCGCCGCCGAGCCGCAACTGCTGGCGACCTTGGCCGGGGCCGACGCGCTGGTGGTGACGGTGCTGGCCGCCGGCGGCACCAAGCCGGCCACCGCATCGGCCGGCGGCGACGACGAGGCCTGGGACGTCGGCGCGCTGGCGGCGCTGGATGTGCCGATCCTGCAAGGGCTGTGCCTGACCAGCTCGCGGGACAGCTGGCTGGCCAACGGTGACGGCCTGTCCCCGCTGGACGCCGCCACCCAGGTGGCGATCCCGGAGTTCGACGGCCGGTTGATCACGGTGCCGTTCTCGTTCAAGGAGATCGACGCCGACGGCCTGACGGTCTACGTCGCCGATGCAGAGCGTGCCGATCGGGTAGCGGGAATCGCGGTCCGCCATGCCCGGCTGCGGCACGTGCCGCCGGCCAGCCGCAAGATCGCGGTGATGCTTTCGGCCTATCCCACCAAGCATTCCCGGATCGGCAACGCGGTCGGCCTGGACACCCCGGCCAGCGTGGTGCGGCTGCTGACCGCGATGCGCGAGCAGGGTTACGACATCGGCCCGGCCGACGGCCCGGACGCGCTGCCCGGCGTCGCCGCGCTCGACGGTGACGCGCTGATCCACGCCCTGATCGCGGCCGGTGGCCAGGACGAGGACTGGCTGACCGCCGAGCAGTTGGCGGGCAACCCGGTGCGGATCGCGGCCGCGGACTACCGGCGCTGGTACGCCGCGTTGCCGGCCGACCTGCGCGAGGGGATCGAGCAGCACTGGGGAAACGCGCCCGGCAGCCTGTTCGTCGACACCAGCCAGAACCCCGAGGGCGACATCGTGCTGGCCGGCCTGCGGGCCGGCAACGTGGTGGTGATGGTGCAGCCGCCGCGTGGCTTCGGGCAGAACCCGGTGGCGATCTACCACGACCCGGACCTGCCGCCGAGCCACCATTACCTGGCCGCCTACCGCTGGCTGGCCGAGGATTTCGGCGCTCATGCGGTGGTGCACGTCGGCAAGCACGGCAACCTGGAATGGCTGCCCGGCAAGGGAGCCGGCCTGTCCGCCTCGTGCGCCAGCGACGCCGCGCTCGGTGAACTGCCGCTGATCTACCCGTTCCTGGTCAACGACCCGGGCGAGGGCACCCAGGCCAAGCGCCGGGCGCACGCCACCCTGGTCGACCACCTGATCCCGCCGATGGCGCGGGCCGAGAGCTACGGCGACATCACCCGGCTCGAGCAACTGCTCGACGAGCACGCCAGCATCGCCGCGATGGACCCGGCCAAGCTGCCGGCCATCCGGGCCCAGATCTGGACCCTGATCCAGGCCGCCAAGCTCGACCACGACCTGGGGCTGGCCGACCGCCCGCACGACGCCGAGTTCGACGAGTTCATCCTGCACGTCGACGGCTGGCTGTGTGAGATCAAGGACGCGCAGATCCGCGACGGGCTGCACATCCTCGGCGCCGCGCCGACCGGCGAGGCCAGGGTGA
>JAVEEO010000122.1 GCA_030840415.1 Pseudonocardiales bacterium
CTCGCCGGGGACCGGATCATCGAGCGCGACGATTTCAGCGCGGGCAGCAAGCGCACCGAAGTGCTCTGCGCCAACTGCCACAGCCACCTCGGGCACGTCTTCGAGGGCGAGGGCTACGACACCCCGACCGACCTGCGCTACTGCATCAACTCGATCAGCATGCGGTTCACCGACGCCGAGTGAGCTCGCCGGACGGCCCCGGCGGGGAGTGATACGCACCGGCCGTCCCAGCGACCGGTGACTATCACGCACGAGATCCCACGGGCCGAGCGACTCCGGAAGCTCTACGGGAGCGACTCGACCAGCTCGGCCATGCTGCGCCGGGTGCCAGTGTAGAAAGGCACCTCCTCGCGGACGTGCCGCCGGGTCTCCGAGCCGCGCAGGTGCCGCATCAGGTCCACGATCCGGTGCAGCTCGTCGGCCTCGAAGGCCAGGATCCACTCGAAGTCGTTCAGCGCGAACGAGGCCACCGTGTTGGCCCGGACGTCGGGATAGTCGCGTGCCATCTGACCGTGCTCGGCCAGCAGCGCCCGCCGCTCCTTGTCCTCCAGCAGGTACCACTCGTAGGACCGGACGAACGGGTACACGCAGACGAACCGGCGCGCCTGTTCCTCGGCCAGGAACGCCGGGATGTGGCTCTTGTTGAACTCGGCCGGCCGGTGCAGCGCCATCACCGACCAGACCGGCCGCAGGTGACCGCCCAGCCGGGTGCGGCGGAACCGGTTGTAGGCGGCCTGCAGCTGCTCGGCCGTCTCGGCGTGCCACCAGACCATCAGGTCGGCGTCGGCCCGCAGCGCGGAGACGTCATAGCTGCCGCGAACCGTGACGTCGGAGGCAGCCAGCTCGGCGAACAGCGCCTCCACCTCCGCGGCCAGCTCGGGCCGGGGCGCCTCGCCCAGCGGCTGGCTGAGCGAGAACACCGACCAGGCGGTGTAGCGGATGACATCGTTGAGTTCGCGAGCCTGCTTGCCGTCGACCATGACTGTCATTGTCCTGACGGCCGCAGCCCGGCCAGCACCCGGTCGGCGGCTTTGTGAGCTGAACCGATGCAGGCCGGGATGCCCACCCCGTCATAGCTGGCCCCGCAGACCGCCAGGCCGGGTATCCGCGCGACGTCGGCGCGGATCAGGGCCACCCGCAGCGGGTGCCCGACCGCGTACTGGGGCAGCCCGCCGCCCCAGCGCTGGACGTGGCTGTCGACCGGCTCGGCCACCAGCCCGGTGACGGCGGCCAGCTCCCGGCGCACCACCGCCACCAGTTCGGCGTCGTCGCGCTGCAGCGCCTCCGGCTCGCCGGCCCGGCCGAGCGAGGCGCGCAGCAGCGTGACCCCGGACTCGACTCCCGATCCGGAGCCCACCCCGGGCCACTTCTGGGACGAGAACGTCATGGCCTTGACCGCCAGGCCCTCGACCGCGGGCACCAGGATCCCGCTGCCCGGCGGCAGCGCGTCCGGAGCCAGGCCGGTGAAGGCCAGCGTCACGATGACCAGGCTGGCGGTCTCGATCGAGCCCAGCTCGGCGGCGGCGACCGGGGCCAGCCCGCGCAGCAGCACCGCCGCCTTGCCGGCCGGCACCGCGACCACAACGGCGTCCGCGGCCAACTGCTGGCGACCCGGCACCGAGCCCAGCGCCAGCTCGAAGCCGGTGGCGGTGCGGCGCAGCTCGCGGACCGGCGTCGAGGTGCGCACCTGGAAGTCTCCGTCGGCCAGCCGTTCGGCCAGCCGGGCCAGGCCGCCGGTCACGCTGGCGAACACCGGTCCCGGCGCCTGGGTGCCGACGGCCGCCGCGGCGGCCTCCAGCAACGAGCCGCCGCCCGCCAGCCGGCTGGCCAGTCCGGGCATCGCCGCCTGCAGCGACAGCGCTCGGGCGTGGCCGGCGTAGACGCCCCCGAGCAGCGGGTCGACCAGCCGGTCCACCACCTCGTCGCCGAAGCGCCGGCCAACCAGCTCACCGACCGAGACGTCCTCGGTGACCGGCGGGTACGGCCCGCCGCCGGGCTCGGCCTCGATCCGGGCCAGCGCCGCATCGCTCAGCACCCCGCTGGCCCGCACCGCCGCCAGGTCGGACGGCACCCCGATCAGCGTCCGGGCCGGCAGGGCATGGTTGGCGCCCCGGCTGCGCAGCAGCGCCGAGGTGGTCAGCGGTGAGATCAGCTCGCCGGCCAGGCCGGCCTCGGTGGCGGCCCGGACCCCCTCCGGGCGGCGGGCCAGCATCGCCTCGGCGCCGACGTCCACCCAGGCGCCGGCCACCTGGGCCCGGCGCAGCTTGCCGCCGACCTGCTCGGCCCCCTCCAGCAGCACCACCTCGACGTCCGGACGGGCCCGGCGGATGCGGTCGGCGGCGCTCAGGCCGGCGATGCCGCCGCCGATCACGGCAACCCTGGGCATCGCTACAGCGAGTGGACGAGCTCGACGACCCGGGTCAGCACGTCGGGGTCGGTGTCGGGCAGCACGCCGTGGCCCAGGTTGAAGATGTGGCCCGGGGCCCGGCGGCCCTGCTCGACCACCCGGCGGACCGAGCGCTCGATCACCGGCCAGTCCGCCAGCAGCACCGCCGGATCGAGGTTGCCCTGGACGGCGGTGTCGCCGCCGATCCTCGCCGCCGCCACGTCCAGCGGCACCCGCCAGTCCACCCCCACCACCGAGGCGCCCGCCGAGCGCATCAGCTCCAGCAGCTCGCCGGTGCCGACCCCGAAGTGGATCTTGGGCACCTGGTGGTCGGCCAGCGCGGCGAACACCGCCTGCGAGTGCGGCAGCACGTACTCGGCATAGTCGGCCGCCGACAGGCCGCCGGCCCAGGAGTCGAACAGCTGCACCGCCGAGGCGCCAGCCGCCAGCTGCACCCGCAGGAAGGTCGCCGAGATCTCGGCCAGCCGGGCCAGCAGGGCGTGCCAGAGCGCCGGCTCGGAATACATCAGCGCCTTCGTCCGGGCGTGCTCCTTGGACGGGCCGCCCTCGATCAGGTAGCTGGCCAGCGTGTACGGCGCACCCGCGAACCCGATCAGCGGCACGTCGCCGAGCTCGGCGACCAGCTGGCGCACCGACACCGCGATGTCGGCGACGTCGGACTCCTCCAGCCGCCGGATCGCGGCCACGTCGGCGGCGGTGCGCACCGGGTGCGCCACCACCGGGCCGGTGCCGGCCACGATCTCGACCTCGAGGTCGACCGCGACCAGCGGCACCACGATGTCGGAGAAGAAGATCGCCGCGTCCACCCGGTGCCGGCGCACCGGCTGCAAGGTGATCTCGGTGACCAGGTCAGGCGTGCGGCAGGCCTGCAGCATCGAGGTGCCGAGCCGGAGCTTGCGGTACTCGGGCAGCGAGCGGCCGGCCTGGCGCATGAACCAGACCGGCGGGTGGGCCAGCTGTTCACCGGCTGCCGCGCGGGCCAGCGACGAACGGGTGGCCGGCGGTTCTTCGGTGGACTTCAGGTCGGTGGGCGTCATCGCCACCATCGTCGCACGCGGGCCGGGCGCGGCGCGCCTCACGCCCAGCACTCGGCCACCATGCGAAGTTCTACCTCGCGCGCGCCGTGCACTGCGCGAATGCGCGCACACTGGTACTCGGAAGGGAACCCGCAGGCTCATGTTGCCCGACTCCGGCTTTTCCGCGGACGGCCAGCCCGCTGCCGAAAGCAGCGTGGACGCCGACGCCGTGCCGAGCAGTGCCCCGGAACCGTTCCGTACCGCGATCAGCACCCTGCTGGCCACCACCGTACGGCCCCAGGCCCGGGTCGAACGCATCCGGCCGCCGCAGCGGCTGGCACCGTGGACGTTCGCCGTCGCCGTCGACATCCTGCCGGCCGGCCACGACTCCGCGACCGGCCGGCTGGTGGTGCTCTACGACCCGGACGGCAGCGAGGCCTGGGACGGCGAGCTCCGGCTGGTCGGCTACGCCCAGGCCGACCTGGCCGCCGACATGGCCGGCGACCCGCTGCTGCCGGCGGTCGGCTGGAGCTGGCTGACCGAGGCCCTGCAGCAGCGCGGTGCCGAGCACACCGCGGTGGGCGGCACGGTCACCCAGACCACCTCCACCCGGTTCGGTGACGTGCACGGCCCGACCAGCACCACCCAGCTCGAACTGCGCGGCTCCTGGACCGCCACCTCCACCGACCTCTCACGGCATCTGCTGGCCTTCGTCGACCTGCTCTGCATCGCCGCCGGCCTGCCCCCGGAGGGTGTAGCCGTCCTCGGTGACCGCTGAATGCATTCCGACAGCGGGACCGGCAGCGCGAACTCCGACAGCGCGAACTCCGACAGCGCGAACTCCGGCGGGGGCCCATCCGGCGGTCCGGCCGACGGGCCCGACCTGACCAATACGTCCGGCGGTTCCGACCCCGGCAACCCGTCCGACGGGTCCGATCCGAGCGAACCAGCCGTCGCGGCACCCGTCGCCCAGTTGCTGCGCACCCCGCGGGACGGCACCCCGGAGCCGCTGACCACCCCCGCCGAGCTTGCCGGGGCGGTCGCCGGGCTGGCGGCCGCGCACGGTCCGGTGGCGATCGACGCCGAGCGCGCCTCCGGCTACCGCTACAGCCAGCGGGCCTACCTGGTGCAGCTGCGCCGGGCCGGCTACGGCACCGTGCTGATCGATCCGATCCCGCTGCCCGACCTGAGCTCGCTCGACGAGGCGCTGGCCGGGGCCGAATGGATCCTGCACGCCGCCTCGCAGGACCTGCCGTGCCTGGCCGAGCTGGGCATGCGTCCGCGCCGGCTGTTCGATACCGAGCTCGCCGGCCGGCTGCTCGGCTCGGAGCGGGTGGCACTGGGCACCATGGTCGAGCAGTACCTGGGCGTGTCGCTGGAGAAGGGCCACTCCGCCGCCGACTGGTCGACCCGGCCACTGCCGGCGGACTGGCTGAACTACGCCGCCCTGGACGTCGAACTGCTGATCGAACTGCGCGAGGTGCTGGTGGGCGAGCTGGACCGGACCGGCAAGCTGGGCTGGGCCGAGCAGGAGTTCGCCGCGCTGCTCACCGCCGGGCCGGCGGTGCCGCGCAGCGAACCGTGGCGCCGCACGTCGGGCATCCACAACCTGCGCAACCGCCGCCAGCTGGCCATGGTCCGCTCGCTGTGGCAGGCCCGGGACCGGCTGGCCGCCGAGCGGGACGTCGCGCCGGGCCGGACGCTGCCCGATGCCGCCATCCTGGCCGCGGTCAAGGCCAATCCGCGCAGCCAGTCCGACCTGGGCAACGTCGCCGTCTTCAACGGTCCGCGGCAGCGGCGGCTGGCCGGTTACTGGTTCCGGGCGATCACCGAGGGCCGCGACGTGCCGGAGGACCAGCTGCCGCCGCTGGCCCAGCTGAGCACCGACCCGGACGCGATGCCGGCCCCGGCCCGCTGGCGCGAGCGGGACCCGGCGGCAGCGGTGCGGCTGGCGGCCTGCAAGCAGGTGGTCAACACGGTGGCCACCGAGCACCGGCTGCTGAGCCAGAACCTGCTGGCCGGCGACGTGCTCCGCCGGCTGGCCTGGCGTCCGGTCTCGCCGCTGACCGAGGACCGCGTCCGAGGCCGACTGGCCGAATTGGGCGCCCGGGCCTGGCAGGTCGACCTGCTGGCCGACCGGTTGACCGCGGCACTGCGCACCCCGCCGCCGGCAGCCACTGGCGTGGATTCGACCACCGAGGTAACTCAATCGGATGCCTCCCGATGAAACTGACGTAATGGAGGATGAGGATCTGCTTCGGCCGCTCTGGCACTACCCGTTGCGATGGGTCACGCTCGAAGCGCTCAGCCAGAAGTGGTCCTACCTCTCACCGGTCGAGCGGCGAGCGAGGCGAGCCTCCTGGTCTCGCCGGCGTCGAGCAATCCGGCCAGTCGGTCTCGTCATCTTCTGGGCCGGAGGGATCTGGTCCATCCTCGGAAACGAGCACACGACTCCTACGACCGTCTTGATCCGCGCTGTCTGGTGTGCAGCGCTACTTCCGTTCGCCATCGTCGGACTTCGAGACTGGATTCGGGACGGAAGATCCCGCGGCGGGAATGCGGGACGTGGTTCGCTCACTCGATCCGGCCTTGAGTGAGGTCCCCGGCGCAACACCCGCCACCGGCGTCGGCCAGATCACAGCCCCTCGTCCGAGCGAGCCCGGCGTTCCAGGCGGTACAGTAAGTTACCCATCGGTAACACTGCTGACCGGCTCGCCTTCCAGGAGTTCGCTGTGACAACATCCGCCACCGAAACAGCCACCAGCCCTACCCGGGCTCCGCAGCGCCGTGGTCCCCGGCAGGTCCGTGACGTGGTGTTCGTCGACGGTGCGCGTACCCCGTTCGGCAGAGCTGGCAGTGCCGGCAAGGGGATGTACGCCGAGACCCGCGCCGACGACCTGATCGTGGCGGTGATCCGCGAGCTGCTGCGCCGGCATCCGGAAATCCCGCCGGAGCGGATCGACGAGGTGGCGATCGCGGCCAGCACCCAGATCGGCGACCAGGGCCTGACCATCGGCCGGGTCGCCGGCATGCTGGCCGGCCTGCCCAAGTCGGTGCCCGGCTACGCCATCGACCGGATGTGCGCCGGGGCGATGACCGCGGTCACCACCATCGCCGGTTCGATTGCCTTCGGCGCCTACGACCTGGCCATCGCCGGCGGCGTGGAGCACATGGGCCGGCACCCGATGGGTGAGGGCGCCGACCCGAACCCCCGGTTCCTGGCCGACAAGCTGGTCTCGCTCGACGCGCTGTCGATGGGCGCGACCGCCGAGAACCTGCACGACCGGTTCCCGCACCTGACCCGCGAACGCGCCGACCGCTACGCGCTGCGCAGCCAGGAGAAGTTCGCCAAGGCCCTGGCCGAGGGACGGATCCAGCCGGACCTGGTGCCGGTGGCGACCCGGTCCGCCGAGCAGGGCTGGGGACTGGCCAGCAAGGACGAGCCGCCCCGCCCGAACACCACCCTGGACGACCTGGCCGCCCTCAAGACCCCGTTCCGGCCGCACGGCCGGATCACCGCGGGCAACGCCGCCGGCCTGAACGACGGCGCGACCGCCTGCATCCTGGCCAGCTCCGACACCGCCGCCGAACTCGGACTGCCGGTGCGGATGACCCTGGTCGGCTACGGCTTCGCCGGCGTCGATCCGGAGGTGATGGGGGTCGGACCGATCCCGTCCACCGAGCGGGCGCTGGCCAGCACCGGCCTCAGCATCGACGACATCGGGCTGTTCGAGCTGAACGAGGCCTTCGCCGTCCAGGTGCTGGCCTTCCTCGACCACTACGGCATCGACGACGACGACCCGCGGGTCAACCCGTACGGCGGCGCGATCGCCCTGGGCCACCCACTGGCCTCCTCCGGCGTCCGGCTGATGACCCAGCTGGCACGGCAGTTCGCCGAGCACCCCGAGGTGCGCTATGGCCTGACCGCGATGTGCGTCGGGTTCGGCCAGGGCGCCTCGGTGATCTGGGAGAACCCCCACTACACAGGCGGTAGCACCGCAGCGAACGGAGCCGACCAGTGAGCGCGCCCGCCAATCCCCCAGCCAGCCCGCCGAGCTTTGCCGACGAGGTGGTCACCCGGGCCCTGGTCCGCTACCTCGAGGTGCCGGGCGTGGCCGGCGAGTTCGCGCTGATCACCCTGGACAACGGCCACGACCACACCCGGCCGTCCTCGTTCGGTCCGGCCGGCCTGCGCTCGCTGGACGAGGCGCTGGACCAGATCCAGGCCCGCTCCCCCAGGGTCAGCGCCGTCGCCGTCACCGGCAAGCCGTTCATCTTCGCCGCCGGTGCCGACATCTCCGGCATCGGCCTGGTCACCGAACGCGACCAGGCGCTGGCGATCACCCAGGAGGGCCACCGGGTCTTCGCCCGGTTCCGCGACCTCGACGTCCCCACCTTCGCCTTCCTCAACGGGCTGGCGCTCGGCGGCGGCCTGGAACTGGCGCTGCACTGTCACTACCGGACGCTGTCGAGCTCGGCGGCGGCGATCGCCTTTCCGGAGTGCTTCCTGGGACTGGTACCGGGCTGGGGCGGCACCCAGCTGCTGCCCAACCTGATCGGCGCCGACCGGGCCGTGAAGGTGATCATCGAGAACGCCCTGAACCAGAACAAGATGCTCAACCCCAAGCAGGCCTTCGACTACGGCATCGCCGACGTCCTGCTGGACTCGGCCGACTTCCTGGCCGAGTCGCTGCGCTGGGCCAGCCGGGTGCTCGACGGCACGGTGACCGTCACCCGCCCCGAGATCGATCGCGGCGCCGGCTGGGACGCCGCCCTCGCCAAGGGCCGCGCGATCGCCGACGGCCGGCTGCACGGTGCCGCCCCGGCGCCGTACCGGGCGCTGGAGCTGATCGAGCTGGCCCGGACCGCGGACTTCGCAACCGGCACCGCCGCCGAGGACCAGGTGCTGGCCGACCTGATCATGAGCGATGAGCTGCGCAGCGGGCTGTATGCCTTCGACCTGGTCAACAAGCGTGCCAAGCGGCCGGCCGGCGCTCCGGACAAGTCCCTGGCCCGCAAGGTCACCAAGGTCGGCGTGGTCGGTGCCGGCCTGATGGCCGGCCAGCTGGCGCTGCTGTTCGCCCGCCGCCTGGAGGTGCCGGTGGTGCTCACCGACCTCGACCAGGACCGGCTGGACAAGGGCGTCGGCTACGTGCACGGCGAGATCGCCGGGCTGCTGGCCAAGGGCCGGATCAACCAGGACAAGGCCAACCGGCTCACCGCGCTGGTCACCGGGTCGCTGACCAAGGACGCCTTCGCCGACGCCGACTTCGTGATCGAGGCGGTCTTCGAGGAGCTGTCGATCAAGAAGGCGGTGTTCGCCGAACTGGAGCGGCACGTCTCACCCGAGGCGATCCTGGCGACCAACACCTCGTCGCTGTCCATCACCGAGATGGCCGCCGAACTGGCCCACCCCGAGCGGGTGGTGGGCTTCCACTTCTTCAACCCGGTCGCGGTGCTGCCGCTGCTGGAGATCGTCCGGGGCGCCAAGACCGACGACGCCTCCCTGGCGACCGCCTTCGCGGTGGCCCGGACGCTGAAGAAGTCCGCCGTGCTGGTCTCCGACGCACCCGCCTTCGTGGTCAACCGGCTGCTGACCCGGTTCCTCGGCGAGGTCACCGCCGCGGTGGACGAGGGCACCCCGATCGAGGTGGCCGACCGGGCGCTGGCGCCGCTGGGCCTGCCGATGTCGCCGTTCGTGCTGCTGGCCCTGGTCGGACCCGCGGTCGCGCTGCACGTCGCCGAGACCATGCACGCCGCCTTCCCGGACCGCTACCAGGTCTCGGAGAACCTGCGCCGGCTGGTCGAGGCGAAGAAGTCCGGCGTCTACGTCTGGGACTCCGGCAGCCCCGAGGTCGACCCGGAGGTGGCGGGGCTGTTCGTCTTCGGCGACAAGCCGTCGACCGAGGAGCAGGTCCGCGAGCGGGCGCTGGCAGCACTCGCGCAGGAGATCGACCTGATGCTGGCCGACGGCGTGGTCGCCGAGCCGCAGGACATCGACCTGTGCCTGCTGCTGGGCAGCGGCTGGCCGTTCCACCTCGGCGGCATCACCCCGTACCTGGACCGGCAGGGCGTCTCGGAGCGGGTCCGCGGCAGCCGGTTCCTGGCACCGGGCAACGCCAGCGTTCCCCGCGCGTGAATGTCCACGCCTCGAGACGTTCATCCAGGTGCGTGATCGCCAGAACCCCACGAGAGGACTGAACCCAAAGCGGCTGGGCCCGTGTGCTCAGCACGCGCTGGGCGATGAGCCGCATCAATTGCACATCGGGTATCAACGATCGCGCCCTTCGAGGACGCCATCCGCAAGCGGGAGATGCTGACCCGCTACCGCGGCGTCCGCCCGGAGGTGAGCCTCGCCGAGGGCCCAGTCACTACCTCCCACCAAACTCGCCCGCCTGGGCGGCATGGGGCCGCTCCACATCGAGGAGGCCCGCGTCGTCGCGAACATCGTCCCGTCGGCTCCCTCAGCACCGCCCTCGCCGGCGCTGAGGGAGTTGCCAGGTGACCTGCTCCGCCTGCCCCTCCGAGATCTAGCACCGCGTGGTCGGCAAGCATCACCGCGTCCCCGCCCTGCCCGCGCGGAGCTTCGATCAAACGCGGCTACGAATTTTGGCGGAAATGACAGATGACATGCATGACGTTGAAATATTTCTCACCGACACTGTGCAATTCGATGACGTTGTGATTCCCGGTCGCAGCGCTCAAGAACGAAGCAGGGAACGCTGCTACTTCCGTCCGACGGCTGTTTGCTTTCACGGCAATCAAACTCTGGAACGTGTGACCGTTCACGATGGGACGCACCTCGACGTCTGCGCCGCCACTCGGGGTCGTCAAGACGAGGGTCAGGTAAGCGTTGTACTGGTCCTCGCCACCAGGCAGCCTGCCCCCCGTTTCGAAAGGCTGCGACTTCCACTTCCCGGGCGCGCCCTCCGGCAGAGTATTGACGACTACAAAATCTGACAACACTGTCATGACTGCTCCCTTCAGCGAGCCAACTCCCCCGCCTGAATGACGCGGAACTAGAGCTTCATGGTGCTATTCAAGGCTCCCGCGCCAGTGCAGACGTCGCTGACCCACAAGCACGCGGAGCGAACCACCCTCCTCGCCCGGGCGTGGACGACCGCCCCTCGACGCCGTCGCGACGACCGGGACGGCGCCGCCTTAGCCGAACTCACCGGCATGGTCCCTGGTGGCACTCACCGACTGACCCGACGCCTCTCGGGGTGATCATCGGCGGGGAAGGGCGCACCCTGGCGCGCAATCGGATCTGATCGCGACCCGCGACGACTGACGCTACACCTACTTCGTCACCGACACCGCCATCGGACAACGGATCGACCGGACCTGGCCATGGGCCCGCGTCCTCGCCCCCCGACCGGCTCAACCAATCGCCTGCTCCGGCCACCAGAATCAGAACACCGACCCTGCGAGACCTATGGACAACCCGGCCACCGAAGCCGGGGGATACCCCACGCCGCAATCCCCGGCCACCGAAGCCGAAGATCAACGACCCACCCGAAGGTCAACACCGGGATCCACCTGCATCACGGAGGCTAGGGCCGAGCGGGCAGCGTCAGGGTAGCTCGGCCATCGCCTGCAGGTCGTCGGGGCCGAGGTCCAGCAGCGAGGCCTGGTTGCTGCCGGGCCGGTAACCGACCACGGTCGCGTCCGGCCCGAGCGCCACGACCTGGTCGTTCCACCACAGCGGGCTCAGCGGCGCCTGGATCGGGAAGCCGTCCGGCTGCAGGGCGGTCACCGACGCCGACTTGGCCGGTGAGCTGGTCGCCGAGCCGGACGGCCCGGAGCTGGTCGCGCCGACCGTGGCGGAGCCGCTGACAGTCACCGACGGACCGGGCTGGCCCGGTGTCGTGCTGCGGACCGGCTGGCTGCTGGGCGCCGGTGGCTGGACCAGCGCCAGCACCTCGACCCGGTCGGTGCCCACGTTCCTGCGCTGGGCCACCATCAACCGGCGCCGCGAGCCGACCTGGGCATAGACCGCGAACGCCGACCCGTCCGGGTCGAAGCTGGCCGGGCCGGTCACCACCGTGATCCCGCGGGTCGGGAAGAACCACTGCACCCCGGCGACCGTGGTCGGGCTGGTGCTGGGCGAAGCCGACGCCGAGCCGGACCTCGATTCAGACCCCGACGCGCTGCCGCTCCCGGCCGGCCCCGCCCCGGAGGCCCCGCTCGGCTGCGGGCTCTGCGCTGCCGACGGGGTGGTGGTGACGGTCGAGGTGGCATAGCGCAGCGGCATCAGCCCGAACCGCCGGCCCGCCACGTCCCAGACCAGCAGGTCGTCGGCGTCGGCGGCCAGCGGGTGGAACGGTCCCAGCTGGCGCAGGGATCGGTTCGGCCGGATCAAGGTCGCCGCCGCCGACAGCGGCTCCAGCGCGACGCCGTTGTCGAAGACCCGGTTGACCGGCTTCCAGACCACCAGGCCCACGGCGGTGTCGGTTGC
>JAVEEO010000152.1 GCA_030840415.1 Pseudonocardiales bacterium
CGCCCCGAGGCTACGCGGCCGGACCGGGGCAGACAGCCGGTCGGGGCGGCCCGCCGACCGGGTTAGGCTCGCGAGCGTGACCGACGACCTGGAACTGGCCGGCGAGCTGGTGTGCCGAGCCGGCCGGCTGGCGGACCGGATGTTGCGCCAGGGCCTGGAAACCCGGCACAAGGAATCGGTGTCCGACGTCGTCTCCGACGCCGACCATGCCGCCGAGGAACTGATCGTGCGCGAGCTTCGCCAGGCCCGGCCCGGCGACGGCATCGTCGGCGAGGAGGGCACCGACCACGCCGGCGAGTCCGGCCGGACCTGGTACCTCGACCCGGTGGACGGCACCTACAACTTCCTGTCCGGACTGCCCTACTGGTGTTCGGCGGTCGCGCTCGCCGACCGGGCGGGCGCGCCGGTGCTGGGCGCGGTCTACCACCCGCCGCTGGAGGAGCTGTGGCTGGGCGGCCCGGACCGCCCGACCACCTGCAACGGGGTGGCGGTCGAGCCGCTGGCCGACGCCCCGCTGTCCCAGCTGTCGCTGGCCAGCTACCTGCACCCGGCGACACTGCCCGACGACGACGCCCGCGAGCCGCTGCTCACGGTGCTGCGCGCCGCGGCCACCGTACGGATGCTGGGCTCGGGTTCGGTGGAGCTGGCCGCGGTGGCCGGTGGCCGGCTGGGCCTGTGGGCACAGATCGACACCCTCGACTGGGACTGGCTGCCGGGTGCGGCGCTGGTGCTCGGCGCCGGCGGCGCGACCGAGGTGCTGCGGCACCGCGGGCACCGCTGGCACCTGGCCGGCAACCGGCAGGCGGTCGCTGAGGCCCGGGCGCTGCTACTGCCCTGACCGGCGCTTGGGCCGGGCCGGTCGCGGCGCGGCGTCGTCCCCCGGTCGGTCCTGGCCGGCCAGCTGGGAGTCGAGGTCGTGCCGGTGCGCCTGCCGGGCGGTCACCCTGGCCTCCAGGTTGGCTGCCAGCCGGGCCCGCTGCTTGCGCAGCAGGATGTAGGACAGCGGGATCGAGAGCACCAGCGCGATGGTGGCGGCCAGCAGGCCCGGCACCCGGGCCAGCCAGAGCAGCCCCCACAGCGCCAGGAACAGCCCGAACCGCAGCACGGTGTAGAGCCACATCGCGCCCAGCGTCTGGCCGGGGCTCGGCCGTCGCACCTCGGCGCCGCCGGGCTGAGCCGGCACCGGCGGATCGCCCTGGGAACTCATGCCCAGACGGCTTGCGGCTCGGCCCGGCGCTCGGCCAGCGACACCGGGCCCTCGTACTCCCGGATCACCTCGTAGCGGGTGTTGCGCTCCTTCGGCTGGAAGCCGGCGTCCCTGATGAGCGTCAACAGGTCGTCGCGGGTCAGCTTGTCCGGGGTGCCGAAGCCGTCCGCGTCGTGGGTGATCTTGTACTCCACGACCGAGCCGTCCATGTCGTCCGCGCCGTAGTTCAGCGCCAACTGGGAGGTGGACAGCCCGTGCATCACCCAGAACACCTTGACGTGCGGGAAGTTGTCCAGCATCAGCCGGGACACCGCGAAGGTCTTGAGCACGTCGGCCGGCTGGGCCATCTTCAGGTGCGAGAGCCGGTTGTTGTCGTTGTGGAAGCGCAGCGGGATGAAGACACTGAAAGAACCAGCAGCCGCCTCGAGTGATTCGTCCTGCAGCCCGCGCAGCCGCAGCACGTGGTCGACCCGGTGCCGGGGCTCCTCGATGTGGCCGTAGAGCATGGTGGCCGGCGTCCTCAGCCCCTTGGCGTGGGCCAGCCGGTGGATGCGCGACCAGTCCTCCCAGTGGGTGTCGTGGTCGACGATCTGCTTGCGGACCTCCCAGTCGAAGATCTCGGCGCCGCCGCCGGTCAGCGACTCCAGGCCGGCGTCGATCAGCTCGTCCAGGATGTCGCTGGCCGGCAGTCCGGAGATCTCCTCGAAATAGTGCACCTCGGTGGCGGTGAACGCCTTGAGCGCGACGCCGGGCAGCACCGCCTTGAGCTCGCGCAGCACCCGCGGGTAGTACTTCCACGGCAGCGTCGGGTGCAGGCCGTTCACGATGTGCAGCTCAGTAAGACCTTCATGTGCCATTCCAGTGGCCAGTTCGACGGCCTCCTCGACCCGCATGGTGTAGGCATCCTTGGCGCCGGGCTTGCGCTCGAAGGAGCAGTAGGCGCACGAGGCACGGCAGACGTTGGTCAGGTTGAGGTGGCGGTTGACGTTGAAGTACACGACGTCGCCGTTCTTGGCCGTCCGCACCCCGTGCGCCTGCGCGCCGAGCCAGGCCAGGTCGTCGCACTCGTAGAGGTCCTCGCCATCCTGCCGGGTCAGGCGCTCCCCGGCGGCGATCTTGTCGGTCAGCTCGGCCTTGCGCGCCGCGTTCCATGCCATGGCGCCAGCCTACGTTCCGGCCTCTGATCGCCCGGCCGGGACCCGGACCATTCTGCTGCTCCGCTGATCACAGTCCGCCGGCACCCGGCAATGTGCTACTTTGTGCTACATGGCTCAAGAACACGTAGGCGTCCGCCAGCTGCGCCAGCAGGCCAGCGCCCTGGTCGAGCGGGTGGCAACCGGCGTGACCATCCAGATCACCAACCACGGCCGACCGGTGGCGCAGCTGGTGCCGATCGGCGACCAGCGAACCGGCCGCACCGACCTGATCGCCAACGGCGAGCTGCAGCCCGGCCGCGGCGATGTACTGGCCGTCCAGCCGATCCAGTCGCCGGCGGGTGCGGCCGGCACCGAGCAACTGCTCGACGAGCAGCGCGCGGACCGGTGATCTACGCCGACACCTCGGCGCTGGCGAAGCTGGTGATCGCCGAGGCCGAGACGCCGGCGCTGCGCCGCTGGATCTCCGAGCAGGACGCCCCGCTGGTGACCAACTCCATCGGGGTGGTCGGGTTGCGGCGGCTGGCGGCCCGGATCAGCCAGCAGGCCGTCGACACCGCCACGATGCTGCTCGGCCGGATCGACCGGCTGGTGCTCACCCCGGCGGCCCTGGCGCTGGCCGGCCAGCTGCCGCCCGCCGAGGTGCGCACCCTGGACGCGCTGCACATCGCCTCGGCCGCCGAGTTGCTCGAACTGCGGGTGGTGCTCACCTACGACCGGCGGATGGCAGAGGCAGCGGCCGGCTACGGGCTGCCGGTGGAGTCGCCCCGATAGGACGGGCGCCGCTGCTCAGCCCGGTCGGACGGTGAGGCTCTGCGCCAGCGTGCCGATCGGGCCATGGGCATCGTGCAGGACGCTGCTGGTCAGGCCGAGCCCGGCGGGGCCGAACGAGACGGTGGTGTCGAAACCGACCCACTCGCCGCGCGGCTCGGTGACCAGGTGGGCGGTGAGGTCGAGGTTCGGAAAGGCGACCTCGCGCGGGTCGGCGCGCACCGTCATGCCGTTGGCGATGTCGAACAGGCCGACGGCACTGGCCAGCCGGCTCGCCGCGACCGCGTCGATCAGCGGCAGCGGGGTGCGGACCCAGAACACCGCGCGGCCGGGCTCGACCTGGCGCCGGCGGACCTCGACCGATTCGATGAAACCGCCCGGCCACACGCTGGTGGGCTGCCAGGCCGGCAGCTGCTCGGGCCCCGGGATGCGCGGCAGCCCGACGCCGTGCAGCGCGCTGGTGTCGCGGGGTTCGAGCAGCCAGGCCCGCAGCAGGACGGCGGCGCGTCCAGCATGGCTCAGGGTGGCCTCGACGAGCTCGACGGTGCGTCCGGGCCGCCGGAGGACGACCTGGACGTCGACCACGTCGACGGGGATGGTGCCGAGGATCTCGAAGGACAACCGGCCGATGGCGAGCCGGTCGGTGCGGCGCCGGTCGCGGTCGGTCTCGACGGCGTGGGTGAGCAGGCCGAGGGCCGGCGCGATGTGCTGGGTGGCGGTGTCCCACGCGCCGCTGACGTGCCCGGTCGCCCGGTAGCGGTGCTCGTCGAGCAGCTCGAAGTAGGCCATGCGCTGTCTCCTGGCTTGCGGGGCACGTCGGGACCGGCGGTCGCGGTCGACGCTCAGGCGGGTTCGGCCCCCATGGTGCCCGTCAGCCCGGAGCGGCAGCGCTAGCGGGGCTGCTCGGCAAGCACCCGCAGCGCGGTGTCGGCGTGGGTCTGCATGTCGAACTCGCTGCCGATCTCGCAGATCAGCCGGCTGTCCATGCCGATCACGAACGTCCGGCGCTTGACCGGCAGCGGGCCGAAGCGGCGCTTGACGCCGAAGGCCCTGGCGACCTCACCGGTGCTGTCGGACAGCAGCGGGTAGTCGAAGCCGTGCAGCTCGGCGAACTGCGCCTGCTTGTCCACCGGGTCGGTGCTGATGCCGACCCGCTGCACGCCGAGCGCCTCGAACTCGGATGCCAGGTCGCGGAAGTGACAGCTCTCCCTGGTGCAGCCCGAGGTCATCGCCGCCGGGTAGAAGAACAGCACCACCGGGCCGTCGGCCAGCAGGGTGCTCAGCCGGCGCGGCCGGCCGTGCTGGTCGGCGAGTTCGAAGTCGGCGATCTGGTCACCGGGTTTCATCTTCGCACCGTCTTTCGATCGGCTGGAGCCGGTCCGTCCGGTGCTCCCGGTATGCGGTTCGTTGCCGGGACTGCCAGGGATTGGAGGGAAGCGGGAATTGCCGGCCCGCGGCATCACACGTCGTCGGTGGATGCGGGCCGGCCCGCTGACTGGACCCGTCCCTCGAACCGGGTGGACAGCACCACGGTCGAGCGGGTCCGGGCCACCCCACGGATCTTGGACAGCGCCCGGATGGCGTTCTCCAGCCCGCCGACGTCCGGCACCCGGATCTTGACCACGAAGGACTCCTCGCCCGCGACGAACCAGCAGTCCTCGACCGCGGCCAGCGCGGCCAACTGCTCGGCCACCAGGTCCTCGTCGGCGGTATCGGACAGGAAGATCCCGACCAGCGCGCTCATCGAGTACCCGATCGATTCGGGCGCCACCGCCGCGTGATAGCCGGTGATCACGTTCTGCGCCTCGAGCTTGTTCACCCGCTCGTGCACGGCCGGCGCGGACAGTCCCACCTCCCGGGCCAGCTCGGCATAGGTCGCGCGGGCGTTGGCCCGCAGGGCGTCCAGAATCGCGCGGTCGACGGCGTCCATGCTTGGAGTCTGTCAGGCCGGGTTGCCCGCCGGGCCGGATTGCAGCCGGGGCGAGCGGGATTCGGTCGTACGGGCCGCATTCGAGTCGGCCGTCCGGGCCACGCCGAGCTCGCCGGTCCACCGGGTGATCAGCGAGTGCTCGACGCCGAGCACGTCCAGCACCTTGGCCGCGATGAAGTCGACGAGCTGCTGCACCGAGCCGGCACCGGCGTAGAAGGCCGGGCTGGCCGGCAGCACCACCGCGCCGGCGTCGTAAAGCTCGACCAGGTGGGTCAGGGTGGCCCGGGTGTAGGGCGTCTCGCGAGGGACCACCACCAGCGGCCGGCGCTCCTTGAGCGTGACGTCGGCGGCCCGCTGCAGCAGGTCCTTCGACAGTCCCAGGGCAATGCCGGCCACCGCCGCGGTCGAGGCCGGCACCACCACCATGCCGCGGGCCGGGTAGGAGCCGCTGGCCGGGCCGGCGGCCAGGTCGGTGGCCGTCCAGTACCGCAGACCGCCCGCTGGGACGAGGTCGCCGATGTCCAGCCAGGACGCCAGGTCGGCGGCCCAGTGGTTGTCCCGGAAGGCGATCCCGGTCTCGTCCAGGATGGTCAGCCGGGCGGCCCGCGACACGATCACGTCCACCGGGTGACCGGCCTTCAGCAGCGCCGTGATCACGGCACGGGCGTACGGAGTGCCCGAGGCGCCGGACACCCCGACGATCCACGGCAGCCGGCCGGCGGCCGGACCGTCCGTCGCCGCGCTCACGCTGCCAATCGCTCGTTCCTCGCTGCGATGCTCACTCGAGCTGCCAATCGCTCCGCTCCTCGCTCGTTCCTCGCTGCGATGCTCACTCACGCGCGGAGCCCCTGCACGATCAGGTCCGCCAGAGCGAAGGCGAACAGCTGGATGCCGACGAAGCCGTTGGCGGTGAAGAACGCCCGGTTCACCCGGGACAGGTCATCGGCCCGGACGATCCGGTGCTCGTAGGCCAGCACCGCGGCGGTCACCGCCAGGCCCAGCCACCACACCCAGCCCAGGCCCGCGGCCAGCCCGAACCAGCCGAAGCAGGCCACCGTGACCAGGTGGGTGATGCTCGACCAGCGCAGCGCCGCCGCGATGCCGAACCGGGCCGGGAACGACCGGGAGCCGATCACCCGGTCGATCTCGGCGTCCTGGCAGGAGTAGATCAGGTCGAACCCGCCGATCCAGCTGCCGACCGCCAGCCCCAGCGCGGTGGCCGGCCAGGCGAAGCCACCGGTGACGCCCATCCAGGCACCGACCGGCGCCACCGCCTGGGCCAGCGCCAGCAGCAGCTGCGGAAAGTCGGTGAACCGCTTGCCGTAGGAGTAGAGGATCAGCAGCCCGACGGCCACCGGCGACAGCAGCAGCGGCAGCGGCCCGAGCGCGGCCGCGCAGGCTCCGAAGATCACCAGCGCGACGGCGAAGCCACGCCAGGCCGCCGACAGCGACACCGCGCCGGTGACCAACTCGCGCTGGGCGGTGCGGGGGTTGAGGGCGTCGAAGCCGCGGTCGAGGATCCGGTTGCCGGCCATCGCCACCGTCCGGGCCGAGACCATCGCCAGCACGATCAGCAGCAGCTGCACCCAGTGCACCGAGCGGCTCTCGTGCCACATCGCGGTGCAGGCGGCGATCAGCGCGAACGGCAGCGCGAACACCGAGTGCTCGATCATCACCAGCCGCAGGAACGCCCGGACCTTGCTGGGCTGCGGCCTGGTGACGGGCGTGGCTGACACGCCTGCAGAGTCTGCCAGCCGCCGGAGGCCCGGCTACCCCAGGCCCCAGGCGCCGCAGCGGGGCCGCACAATGCCGCAGCGGGCGTCAGCCGATGCCGTACTCCCGCCAGCGGCGTGCCACCAGCTCCTCGGTGGCCGGATCGAGCACGCACGCCTCGGGCCAGCCGCCGTCGCGGGCATAACCCTCGCCGGGCAGCTTGGCGGTGGCGTCGATGCCCAGCTTGCCGCCCCAGAACTGCTGGTAGGAGGCGTGGTCGAGGTGGTCGACCGGCCCGCTCATGTGCACCACGTCGTGGGCGTAGTCGACGTTGCCGAAGGCCCGCCAGGCGACCTCGTTGTAGTCGTGGACGTCGCAATCGGCGTCGACCACCACGATCAACTTCGACAGCGACAGCAGTCCGGCACCCCAGATCGCATTCATCACCTTGTGGGCGTGCTTGGGAAACCGCTTGTCGATCGAGACGATCGCGCAGTTGTGGAACACCCCGGCCTCGGGCAGGTCGTAGTCGACGATCTCGGGGACGGTGAGCTTGATCAGCGGCCGGAAGATCCGCTCGGTCGCCTTGCCCAGCGGGCCGTCCTCCTGCGGTGGCCGTCCGACGACGATCGACTGGTAGATCGGGTTCTGCCGGGTGGTCATCACGTCCACCTGCATAAAGGGGAACTGCTCGACCGGGGTGTAGAAGCCGGTGTGGTCGCCGAACGGGCCCTCGGGCAGCCGGGCCCCCGGCTCGACCCAGCCCTCGAGCACCACCTGCGCGTGCGCGGGCACCTGCAGCGGTACGGACAGGCAGTCGACCAGCTCGACCCGTTCGCGCTGCAGGAAGCCGGCGAACAGGTACTCGTCGATGTCGGCCGGCAGCGGCGCGGACGCGGCATAGGTGACCGCCGGCGGGCAGCCGAAGGCGATCGCCACCGGCAGCCGCTCACCGCGACGCTCGGCGATCGCGGCGTGCGAGGTGGAGTCCTTGTGGATCTGCCAGTGCAGGCTGACGGTTCGCCGGTCCTGCTGCTGCAACCGGTACATCCCCAGGTTGCGCGCGCCGGTTTCGGGATGCTTGGTGTGGGTCAGTCCCAGGTTGAGGAACACCCCGCCGTCGCCGGGCCAGGACGTGACGCCGGGCAGCAGGTCCAGGTCGACCTCGTCACCGGAACGCACCACCTCCTGGCAATAGGCCCGCTTGCCGGTGCGGGGCGGCACGTTGCGCAGCTGGGCAGCCTTGCCGAGGGCGTCGCGCAGGCCGCTCATCCCGTGCGGCAGGTCGGGTTTGAGCAGGTCGGCGATCCGGTCCCCGATCTCGTCCAGGCTGGACACCCCGAGTGCCTGGCACATCCGCGAGGTGGTGCCGAACAGGTTCATCAGCAACGGCATCGCGCCCCGGGTGGGGTTGTCGAACAGCAGCGCCGGGCCCCGCTCGCGCACCACCTTCTGCACGATGCCGGTGACCTCCAGGTGGGGATCGACCGGTGCGCTGACCCGGACCAGCTCGCCGGAGCGTTCCAGGGCACGGACGAAGTCCCGCAGATCGGTGTAGGCCACTCCAGCAGTATGTCAAGCGGGCCGGGGGTGGTGCGGTGCGCGCGGCAGCACGAAAGGCATGCGGGAGCTCAGGACGGCGAGCGGGCGGTGACGGGTTCAGTCAGGTCGGTCTCGAGCCGGTCCGAACGGTTCATCAGGTCCCAGCTGCGCCGCAGGAACGGGTCCAGCGTGACCACGAGGTACAGCACGGCGCCCACGACGAGCGCGGCGGTCAGGCCCGCCGCGTCGACCAGGGCACCGGCCAGCAGGGCACCGAAGGGGATGCCGGCCCAGGCCAGAGCATTGACGGTGGACAGCACCCGGGCCTGCAGCGCGCGGGGGATCACCTCGTACTGGGCGGCGCCGAGCACCGGGTTGATGGCTCCGCAGGCCAGGCCGCTGAGGCCCCAGACGGCAAGTACCACCGCGTAGGGCACCGGCAGCACCAGCACCGCGAACCGTGGCGCTCCGCCCACCAGGAACGCCACCGCGAACGTCCACCGCCGCGGCAGCCGGCTGCCGATCGCCACCATGGCAGCCGTGCCGGCGACCGCACCGGCCCCGAACACAGCCGCAGTCACCCCGACGCGGTCGGCGCTGCCGTAGTGCCGCTGTGCCCAGAGCAGCAGCAACAACCCCGACATCGCCGCGTCGGCGAGGTTGGTGAACAGCACCATGCCCGAGATCGATCGCAGCAGCGGATGCCTGCGGACGAAGGCCAAGCCGTCGCTGAGCTGGCGCCGGTAACCCAGGCCGTCGCGCTCGGTCAGTCCGGCCTCGACCGGGACCAGGGTGAGCAGGGCGGCGCAGAGCAGGAAGCTCGCCGCGTCGAAGGCGACCACGTCGGCCGCGCCGATCACTGTGATGAGCACCCCGGCCGCCGGCGCACCCAGCAGGCTGGCCAGCCGGGAGGCCCCCTCGGACAGCGCGGTGGCCCGGTCGATGCCGATGCCGGCCCGCTCGGCGACCGGCGGCAGCATGACGTGGACTGCCGGATCGGCCGGTCCGCGAGCCATTCCGGCCAGGAACACCAGCGCGAGCACGATCCAGAGCTGGTGCCAGCCGGCCTGCCAGGCCAGCGGGATGCCGGCCATCGCCAGGCCCGCGACGAGGTTTCCGGCCAGCGCGACCCGGTGGCCACCGAGCCGGTCGACCAGCGGTGAGCCCAGCAGTTGCAGCACCACGTACGGGGCGATCTCCGCCGTCCCCACCAGGCCGGTCAGCACCGGACTGTGCGTCTCGGTCAGCACCAGCCAGGGAACGGCCAGCTGCGACATCCGGGTACCGGCCTGCGAGATCGTCGCGGCGCTGAGCAGCGAGACGAAGGGCACCAGCCCGGACCTCACGGGACGTCCGGTGATCGGTCGGGAGCTGCCCCATCGGGACCGCTGCCGGCATCGCTTGAAGGGTCCTGGTCCGGCGCCGGGAAGAGCTGGTACTGCACGTGCACGAGCCTCGCCCCGTCCGCACCACTCGGCTGGTCGGGATCGTGGCGCTGGTAGCGGGCGATCACCGAGGCGATCTCGGTGCGCAGCGCCTCGGCCTGGTCCACCGTGAGCCGCAGGAGCAGATCGCTCAGGTCACTGGCCTGACGCCACGGCTGCGGCCACCGTTCGGCGGCCCGCAGCCACCGGTGGGCGTTGTCGAAGTTGGCGACGAGCACGGCGTCGAGATACTCGGTGGTCGCGGCCGCCGCGTCCGGATCGGTGGCCGGCGGCGCCAGCACGATGGTCGAGCGCTGGCTGGCGCGCCACCAGCGCTCCCGGCCGCCGGCTGCTGTCGGGTGGTCGACGATGTGCCCGGCCCCGGCCAGCTGGCGCAGGTGGTAGCTCGACAGGCCGGAGGAGATGCCGAGCTCGGCGGCCAGCTTGGACGCGGTGGATGGCCCGTGCCGGCGCAGCAGGCCCAGCAGGTGGATCCGGATCGGGTGCGCCAGCGCCTGCAGGGAGGCCGCGTCGGTGACCACGTCCCGGTCGGGATCGAACAGCGGGTGCTGCCGTTCGGACGTCATGCAATGCAAAGTACTCTTTGCAAAGAAATCTTTGCAAGGCGATTACCGAAGCTGGCCAATCTGGCGCTCTCCGGCCGGAGACGACCTAAGCTGATTGCCATGCTCCTCAAGCTGGGTGGTCTGTTCTTCCTTCTCAGCGTCCTGTTCTGGCTCTGGGCGATCTTCGACTGCCTGACCAGCGACGACCGGCGGGTGCGCAACCTGCCCAAGTGGGTCTGGTTGGTGGTGGTGCTGGTGTTCCTGGAGTTCGGTGCGCTGGCCTGGGCACTGTTAGGCCGGCCGCGGGCCGGTCAGCTCGTCTCGGGCGGCAAGCGGCCACCGCAGCCCGGCGGCCGACCGGTCGGCCCGGACGACGACCCTGACTTCCTGCGCAACATCGACAACCGGTAGGCCGGCGCAGGGCCGGTGCGCCGCCTGGTCAGAACAGCCGCCTGGTCAGAACAGCCGCCTGTCAGAACAACTAGGTCAGGCCGGCGTAGGAGTGCAGTCCCGAGATCACGATGTTCACCACGAAGAAGTTGAACGTCATGGCGCCGAAGCCGAGCAGGTTGATGTAGGCGGCTCGGTTGCCCTTCCAGCCGGCGGTGGCCCGGGCGTGCAGGTAGGTGGCGTAGACGACCCAGGCGATGAAGGCCCAGGTCTCCTTCGGGTCCCAGCCCCAGTACCGGCCCCAGGCGGCCTCGGCCCAGATGGCGCCGAAGATCACCCCGGCGGTGTAGATCGGGAACGCGAAGGCGACGGTGCGGTAGGCGGCCTTGTCCAGGGACGCGGCGGCCGGCAACCGGGAGCCAAGTCCGGCGAACCGGGCCGGCGTGGTGCCGGCCTCGGCATGCCGTTCGAACCGGGCCCGGACCAGGTACATCGAGGTGATCGCCGCCGACGTGAGCAGGATGCCCTCGGCGACCGCGACCGATGAGACGTGGATGGCCAGCCAGTACGACTGCAGTGCGGGCACCAGCTTGGAGGCCTTGGTGTAGAGGGTGCCGGCCAGGAACATCACCAGCAGCACCGGCATCATCACAAACAGGCCGAGGTAGCGCAGCTGCGGCATCCGGACCAGGGTGGCAAGCCACGCGACCGTCGCCATCAGGCCCACCACCAGGGTGAACTCGTACATGTTGCCCCACGGCACCCGGTCCACCGCGACACCGCGGATGGTCACCGAGGCCAGGTGGAACAGCGCGGCCAGGACGGTCAGCCCCACCGCGGCGCGGCCCCAGCGCCGGCCGGCGTCACCGGCCGGCTCGACCGATCCGGCGCCGTAGTGCGGCTGGCCGGTCGGCGTGGTGGGGTCGGTGAGGGTGCCGCCGCCGACCAGCGCCGACTGCCGCACGCCGGCCTCGACCCTGCTGACCTGGGCACTGCTGACCTCGGCCCTGCTGACCGGGCTGGTCCGGGCGATCCGGCCGTTCCTGCCGAAGGCGTACTCGCCGGTGTAGGCCACCACGGCGAGCATGTAGGTGCCGGTCGCCGCCGTCCACAGTGATTCGGACAGCGATGCCAGGTTGCCGTCGACAGCCATCCTCAGTCCCTTCCCGCGCCGATCCTGTCCTGCGCCACCGAGGGCTCCGGTGACGACCCTGCAGCCGGCGGCACCGGCGCAGCCGCGCCCAGCACGGTCTCCAGCTGCGCCACCAGCGCGGCGAACTCGGTGCCGAAGTTGCCACCGTCGCTGCGAGCCAGGCCGCCCACCGACACCACACTACGAGCCGAACCCGCCGTCGGCTGCACCCGTACCCACAGCCGCCGGCGGCGGATGGCCAGCGAGCCCAGCAGGCCGGCCACCATCAGGATCGCCGCGAGCAGCAGCGCGGTCTGGGTCGGGTCGTGCGAGACCTGCAGGTTGACCCACTGCTTGTAGCCGTCGAAGCGGATCAGGGTGCCGTCCGGCAGCCGCATCGACTGGCCGAGCGCGAGGTTCTTGGCGCCGACCTGCTTGAGCTTGCCGGTGGCGATCTGCCTCGCGTCCAGGCTGTACACCGACTGCGGCTGGCCGCCGGGGTTCAGCTCACCGGTGTAGGCCAGCACCGCCAGCACCGGGTCCTCGACGGTCGGCGCGACCGAGGTGACCACCCCGCCGGTGATCACCGCGGTGGGCGCGAAGATGGCGCTCAGCCCCAGGTCGTCGTCGCCGGTGCCGTCCCGGCCGGGCAGCTTGAAGGCGCCCTCGCTGGTCAGCACCGCGTCCTGGGGCAGGAACGCCTCGGTGTCGGTGACCGGGGTACGGCCCGGCCGGGTGATGGTGACGGTCGGGGAGAAGCCGTGGTTGAGCAGGTAGACCCGGTCACCCTTGAGCCGCAGCGGGTGGTTGACCTCGATCACGTCCCGCCGGGACTGCCCGGCCAGGTCCTCGGAGTAGTCGACCACGGCCTTGAACTGGGCCGGCGAGCCGTCCTCGCGGTAGCTGGCGGTGAAGGACTCCAGCCGGTCGACGCAGAAGTCGGCGAGCGAGCCGGACCGTACCCACCGGCCGGCATGGAAGGAGTCGTAGGAGATCGGCCGGTTGCAGAAGCCCGAACCCTCGGTGGTGACGATCGAGCCCTCGTAGCTGAGCAACCGGCCGCCGGCGATCAGCACCAGCGCGGCCAGCAGCGAGACGTGGAACAGCAGGTTGCCGGCCTCCCGGCTGTAGCCCTTCTCGGCCGAGACGGCCACCGCGCCGGACGGCTCGGTGCGCACCGCGGTGCGCCAGCGCGGCCGCAGCGCCCGGCTGATCCTCAGCGCCGCTTCGTCCGGATCGAGACCGGTACCCAGGGTGGCGTGCTCGGCGAGCCGGTCGAGGTTGCGGGGTGCCTTCAGCGGCTTGGCCCGCACCGCCCTGGCGTAGACGGTGATCCGCGGGATCAGGCAGCCGATCAGCGAGGCGAACAGCAGCAGGTAGACCGCGGAGAACCAGACCGAGCCGAACACGTCGAAGGCGCCGATCCGGTCCAGGAACCGGCCCCAGGCGCCGTGGCTGGCCAGGTAGGCCTGCACCTTCGGCGGGTTGAGCGGCCGTTGCGGCAGCAGCGAGCCCGGCACCGAGGCCAGCGCCAGCAGGAACAGCAGCACCAGCGCGGTGCGCATCGAGACCAGCCGTCGCCAGAGCCGGCGGACCGGGCGGGGCACCCGCAACGCGTCCATCCCTACAGCCCCGATCCGACGCCGACACCGGCGAATTCCAGCCGCAGCCAGTTCATCCAGTGGTCCCACACCCCGCTGAACAGCAGCACGCCCATCACGATCAGCACCGCGCCGCCGAACTGGCTGACCAGCCGGGCATGCCGGCGTACCGCCGCCAGCGTGCTGCTCACCCAGCCCAGGCCCAGCGCGACCAGCAGGAACGGCACCCCCAGGCCCAGGCAGTAGGCGGCCGACAGCAGCGCGCCACGACCGGCGGTGCCCTGGCTGGCGGCCAGTGCGTACACCGCGCCGAAGGTGGGCGTCAGGCAGGGCGTCCAGGCCAGGCCGAAGGTCAGCCCCAGCAGCGGTGCGCCGAGCAGGCCGGCCGGCGGCAACCGGTGCAGCTTGGCCTCGCGCTGCAGGAACCGGAGCCGGCCCAGGAACACCAGGCCCATCCCGATCGTGACGACGCCGAAGATCCGTTCCAGCAGTACCCGGTGCACGCTGATCGCCGAGCCCAGGCTGCCGAACAGCGCGCCGGTGGCGACGAAGACCGCCGTGAACCCCAGCACGAACAGCAACGCCCCGCCGACCATCCGGCGCTGCTGGTGCGGCCGGCGAGCGATGCCGTCACCGGCACTGTCACCAGCACTGTCGCCAGCGCTGTCACCAGCCAAGCCCGCGACGTAGGACAGGTAGCCCGGCACCAGCGGCAGCACGCAGGGCGACAGGAAGCCGAGCACCCCGACCAGCAGCGCCACCCCGGCGGCGGGGATCAGCGCACCGTCGGTGACGGTGCTGCTGAAGCCGCTGGCGAGCACCACTCAGGCCTCGCGAGCCAGCTGGTCGAGCGCCGGGGTGAGGTCGGCGGGCAGCACCGAGCCGACGTAGACCGCGGCGACCCGGCCCTGCTTGTCGATCACCACGGTCGAGGGCAGTGCCGCCATCGGCACGTCGCCGAGCTGGATGGCGGTCCGGGCCGCCTCGTCGTAGACCACCGGAAAGGTGATGCCCTTGTCCTCGATCCAGGACTGCGCCGCGCCCTTGGACGGGTCCTTGACGTCCATGCCGACGAACTGGACGCCGGCGGACTTGCGCTGGCGGTAGATCGAATCGAACTGCGGGGTCTCGGTCTGGCACGGCGGGCACCAGGACGCGAAGTAGTTCAGCACCACCACCTTGCCCCGGTCCTGGCTGAGCCGGTAGTCGCCGCCGGCCAGCAGGCTGCCGGCCACCGGGCCGGCCTGCCGGCGCTTGGCCACCTCGATGACCGAGCCCTTCCGGTTGGCCTGCACGTAGCGGAACTGGTTTCCCGAGCTCTGGTCGACGGCGTTCTTGCCACCGCTGCACCCCGACAGCACGGGGACGGCCAGCAGCACGGCGGCAGCCAGCCCGGCGGTCGCCGATCGCACGGCCCGCTTCGGGGGGCTCGGTGTCATCGCCACCCCAGTGTGCAATGCCTTCACCCCACCAGTGTGAGGCGTGCGCCAGGGCACACCCGCACTGCCCTGCCCGGCTGAGCACCGGCTGTGCCACGGCGCTGAACCGGCGCTGAACCAGCTAGGCGCCGGGTGGCTGCTGGTCCATCCGGTTCGGGGTGGTGCCGGCCGGTTCGGCGTAGCCGACCCCCACGATCCGCTCGCCGTCGAAGGTCAGCGAGGTGAGCGAGGCCAGCGAGCACTGCCGCTTGCGCGGGTCGTGCCAGAGCCGCTTGCCCTCGGCGTAGCGGCGCAGGCAGACGATCGGCAGCTGGTGGGAGACACAGACCGCCTCGTGGCCCTCGGCCTGCTTGCGGGCCCGCTGCACGGCGGCCAGCATCCGGTGCACGATCTCGGTATAGGGCTCGCCCCAGGACGGCCGGGCCGGGTTGCGGAACAGCGGCCAGCTGGACGGCCGCTTGAGCACCCCGCCGGGTCCTGCGACCCGCTTGCCCTCGAAGGCGTTGGCGGCCTCGATCAGGTCGTCGTCGAGCACCACCTCCAGGCCGAACTCGGCGGCGATCGGCTCGGCGGTCTGCCGGGCGCGCTCCAGCGGGGACGAGACCAGATAGGTCACGTCCCGACCGGCCAGGTAGCCGGCGGCCCGCTCGGCCATAGCCTCGCCCGCCTCGGACAAGCGGAAGCCGGCCAGCCGGCCGTAGAGCACCTTGTCCGGGTTGAACACCTCGCCGTGGCGCAGCAGGTGCACCACCGTCCGGGTCGCTGCCGGGGTCATGGCCGCCCGGTCGGCTGCGGCTCGGGCAGGGTGGCCGTCGCGGCGGCCCGGGCGGCGGTCGGCAGCGCGTCGGCGATCCGGGAGATCGCGGTGTCGTCGTGGGCGGCGGTCACGAACCAGGCCTCGAACGCGCTCGGCGGCAGGTACACCCCGGCGTCGAGCATCGAGTGGAAGAACGGGGCGTAGCGGAAGGTCTCGCCGGCCTGCGCCTGCGTGAAGTCGGTGACCGGACCCTCGCCGAAGAAGATCGAGAACAGGTTGCCGGCGTACTGCAACCGGTGTGCCACACCCGCGGCGGCCAGTGCCTCCGAGGCCAGCCGGCCGACCGTGAACGCGGTGGCGTCCAGCCGGGCGTAGACCTCGTCGTCGGCGTTTCGCAGGGTGGCGAGCCCCGCCGCGACCGCGACCGGGTTTCCGGACAGGGTGCCGGCCTGGTAGACCGGCCCGGCGGGAGCCAGGTAGGACATCAGCTCGGCCCGGCCGCCGAACGCCGCTGCCGGCAGGCCGCCCGACATCACCTTGCCGAAGGTGAACAGGTCGGCCTCGACCGGATCGAGGCCGTACCAGCCCGATCGCGAGACCCGGAAGCCGGTCATCACCTCGTCCATCACCAGCAACGCCCCGTGCCGGGCGGTGATCTCGCGCAGCGCCTGGTTGAACCCCGGCAGCGGCGGCACCGCACCCATGTTGCCGGCCGCCGCCTCGGTGATCACGCAGGCGATCTCGGCGCCGTCGGCCTCGAAGGCAGCCTCGACGGCCGCGGCGTCGTTGTAGGGCAGCACGATGGTCTCGCCGGCCTGGGCGCCGGTGACCCCCGGGGTGTCGGGCAGCCCCAGGGTCAGCACCCCGCTGCCGGCGCTGGCCAGCAGCGAGTCGACGTGGCCGTGGTAGCAGCCGGCGAACTTGACCACCTTGGACCGGCCGGTGGCGCCGCGGGCCAGCCGGATCGCCGACATGGTGGCCTCGGTGCCGGAGTTGACCAGCCGCACCTCCTGCACCGGCGCCACCCGGGCGATCAGTTCCTCGGCCAGTTCCACCTCGCCGATCGTCGGGGTGCCGAAGGACAGGCCCCGGGTGGCCGCCTGCCGTACCGCCTCGACCACCGCCGGGTGGGCGTGGCCCAGGATCATCGGTCCCCAGGAGGCCACCAGGTCGACGTAGTCGTTGCCGTCGGCGTCGGTCAGGTACGGGCCGCGGCCGCTGACCATGAACCGGGGCGTGCCGCCGACCGCGCGAAAGGCCCGGACCGGCGAGTTGACCCCGCCGGGTATGACTTTCTGGGCCCGGGCGAACAGCTCGGCCGAAAGGGGTGCATCGCTCACCTGGCCAGTGTTCCAGACCGCCCTCGCCCGCCGGCCGGTCCGGTGGCCGGCTCAGACCGTGGTTCGGCTCCGGGGCTGCGGGTCCGGCTGCTGCGGGCTCGGCTGCTGCGGATCGTCGAAGGAGCAGTTGATCATGTCGCACTCCGGACCGAGGCGGATGCCGAACACCTCCTCGACGCCGTCCCGGATATGCCGGGCGAAGGCCATCACCTCCGCCGTGGTCGCATCGCCTCGATTCGACACGGCCAGCGCGTGCTTGGACGACAGCCGGACCGAGCCGCGCCCGAAGTCCGCGCCGTAGCCCGGCGGGAAGCCGGCCTGATGGATGAGCCAGCCGGCGGGCAGCTTGATCCCCAGCGAATCGGGATAGCTCGGAGCCTGCGCGGCCGCTGCCGGCACCTGCCGCACGACCGGATTGATGAAGAAGCTGCCGGTGCCCCAGGTGTCGTGATCGTCCTCGTCGTAGATCGACCCTTTCGAACGCCTCAGTTCGAGAACCGCCTGCCGGACGTCGGCGGTGGGCGCCGTCTGCCTAGGCTCGATGCCGAGCCGTCCGCACAGCGATTCGAAGGCCAGCGGGTTCGACTGCGTCGTCTCCCGCAGGGCATAGGTGACGCTGAGCACGACATAGCGCCGGCTGTGCTTGAAGACCGACTGCCGGTGGCTGCCGAAGCCGCAGCGCGACACCGGCCACTCCTCGACCAGCCGGCTGTCGCGGTTGTAGACCGTCACCGATTGCAGGACGTCGGAGGTCAGGGCGCCGAACGCGCCGACGTTCTGGATCGGCGTACCGCCGACCGACCCGGGGATGCCCGAGAGCTGCTCGAAACCGCCCAGGCCCTGCTCGAGGGTCAGCCGAACCAGCTGATCCCAGTCGACGCCCGCGTCGGCTCGGACGGTGGTCCCGGAGATCTCGATGCCACGCGAGGCCACCTTGAGCGTCAGGCCGTCCCAGCCACAATCACCGACGACGAGGTTCGATCCACCGGCTATCACCAGGATCGGCAGCGAGCGGTCCTCGGCGGTGCGCAGCAGGTCGAGGAGTTGCTCGGTGCTCTCGGCAACCGCGAATTCACCCGTCGGGCCGCCGACGTGCATGGTCGTCAGTTGCGCGAAGGTCGGTGCCACAACTGCCTAGCCTAACCAGGCACCAGGTGGCGACGGGTCAGGCCGCACCAGCGGCCACGCCGCCGCGATGGGAAGGCCGGGATCAGAGCCGGCCGGCCTCGATGATCCGGGCCAGGAACTGCCGGGTTCGCGGCTGCTGCGGATCGGCCAGCAGTTGGGCCGGTGGGCCGACCTCCAGCAGTCGGCCACCGTCGAGGAAGCAGACGGTGTCGGCGACCTGCCGGGCGAAGCCCATCTCGTGGGTGGCGATCAGCATCGTCATGCCCTCGTCCTTGAGCTCGCGCAGCAGGCTCAGCACCTCCCCCACCAGTTCCGGGTCCAGCGCCGAGGTGACCTCGTCCAGCAGCATCAGCACCG
Source organism: Pseudonocardiales bacterium (assembly GCA_030840415.1). Lineage (GTDB taxonomy): Bacteria > Actinomycetota > Actinomycetes > Mycobacteriales > Jatrophihabitantaceae > Jatrophihabitans_A. The sequence goes on from JAVEEO010000152.1 coordinate 18,452, forward strand.
GCGAGTTGACCAGCGCCCGGGCGATCGCGACCCGCTGCTGCTGACCACCGGACAGCTCGTCGGGCCTGGCCGCCGCCTTGTCCGACAGCCCCACCCGGTCCAGCATCGCCAGCGCCCGCCGTTCGGCCTCGGCACGCGGCAGGCCGTGCACCTTGACCGGCGACAGGGTGACGTTGGCCAGCACCGACAGGTGCGGGAACAGGTTGAACGCCTGGAACACGATGCCGACCCGGGAGCGCACCCGGTCGGCGTCCACCCGCGGGTCGGTGACGTCGACGCCGTCCAGGGTGATCACACCGTCGTCGACCACCTCCAGCAGGTTGACGCAGCGCAGCAGGGTCGACTTGCCCGAGCCGGACGCCCCGATCAGGACGACGCAATCGCCCCGGTCGACGTCCAGGCTGACCTCGTCGAGCACCAGGTTGGTCCCGAACGACTTGCGCAGGTTGCGGATGGACAGCAGCGGCCCGTCGGCCGGCGCCTGCCCGAAGGGCATCTCCGGACCGCCGCGCCGCCTCACACCGCACCCCCGCCGGTGCCGTACCAGCCCTGCCTGCGGGCGACCCAGTCGGTCAGCCGGGTGAGCGGAATCGTCAGGCAGACGAAGAGGAACCCGGCCACGATGTAGGGCGTGTAGTTGAAGTCGGTCGCGGTCGAGATCTGCGCCGCCCGGATCGCGTCGATCACGCCGAGGATCGAGATCAGGCCGGAATCCTTCTGCAGCGACACGAAATCGTTCAGCAGCGGCGGCACCACCCGGCGGATCGCCTGCGGCAGCACCACGTACCGCAGGGCCTGGGCGTTGCTCAGCCCCAGCGAGCGGGCCGCGGCGCGTTGCGAGGGATGCACCGACTCGATCCCGGCGCGAAACACCTCGGCCACGTAAGCGGAATAGGTCAGAACCAGCGCCGCGCCGCCATAGACCACCACCGGCTGGAAGGACACCCCGGCCAGGCTCAGCGCCGGCACCCCGAAGCCGAGCAGCAGCAGCACCAGGATCAACGGCAGGCCCCGGAACAGGTCGGTATAGGCGGCGGCGAACATCCGCAACGGAAAGAAGACCGGTCCGCGCAGGGTCCGCAGGATGGCCAGCGCCAGGCCGAGCAGCACCACCACCACGGCGCAGATCAGCATCACCCGGATGTTGAGCCACAGGCCGGCGGCCACCTCGGGAAAGGAGTCCTTCGCCTTGTCCCAGCTGAAGAAAGTCTCCCGGACCCGGGGCCAGCCCGGCGACGAGGTGACGGCGCCGATCAGCACCGCCAGCAGTACCAACGTGCTCAACACCGCGGTGACGGCCGAGCGGACGGCCCGGCCCCGCCGGTAGGCCAGCCGCTGGCGCTGCAGTTCGGACGGTTGCCAGCCACCTCCGGCCGCCGGCACTGACGACGCTGACGGCGCGGCCGGCGTGCTCGGCCGCGGCGCCCGGGCCATCACTTCAGCTCAGGGGCGCCGCCGGCGGTGGCCAGCCACTGCTCCTGCAGCCGGGTCAGCGCGCCGTCGGACCGCAGCGCGTCGACCGCCTTGGAGACGCAGGCGGTGAGCTTGGAACCCTTGCTCAGCACGAAGCCGAACTGCTCCGGCGAACTGCCGGAGGAGATCTGGCCGACGATCTTGCCGTTGTCCAACTGGGCGGCGCTCATGTAGAAGCCGGTGGGCAGATCCACCACGATGCCGTCGATCTGCTTGTTCTTCAAGGCCTGTACGGCCAGGTCGTTGGTGTCGTAGACGGCCGGTTTCTTCGACGGCTTGATGGTGTCGAGGATGGTGGTGTAGCTGGTGGTGCCAACCGCGGCGCCGAGCCTGGCGTTCTTCAGTTCGGCCAGCGAGGTGGCCTTGGCGATCGGGCTGCCCGCGTAGGTGACCACCGACTGGGCGACGTCGTAGTAACCGGTGGAGAAGTCGACGGCCTTCCTGCGCTGGTCGCTGATCGAGACCTGGTTGATGTCGACGTCGAAGTTCTTGCGGCCGGGCGTCACCACGCTGTTGAACGAGGCGGTGACCCACTTGACCTCGCCGGGGGCGAAGCCCAGCTTGCCGGCCACCGCGTAGGCGACCGCGGATTCATACCCCTTGCCGTTGCTCGGCTTGTTGTCGGAGAACCACGGCTCGTAGGCCGGGTTGTCGGTGGCGACGGTGAAAGTGCCGGGGGTGAGCAGGCTCAGCTTCGACTTGTCGCACTCGTTCGGCGCGGCGCTGACCGCGGGCGAGTCGGACGTCTTGTCGGTCGGTGAGCAACCGGCGAGCCCGGCCACGGCCAGGACGGCGCAGGACAGGACGGCGATGGGGGACAGCGACACCTCGGCACTCCTCGCAGCTCGGGCGGTGGCAACGAGCATACGGCGGCTGTTCCCGCTCGCTTTCCCTAGTCACCCGCTAGGCAAGCCGAGCGGTTCAGGACGGCTGGTCGCCGAGTGACCGGACCAGCACCACCCGCCGGCCCATGGCATCCAGGCCGAGTGCTCGCTCGGCTTCCCGCAGCTGCCGCAGGCCAGGGGTCAGCTGGGCCAGCTCGACGAAGCCGAGCCCGGCGTAGAACGGCCCGTTCCACGGCACCTCGGCGAAGGTGCACAGCGTGAGCTCGTCGAAGCCGTGCACGGCCGCCCAGCGGCAGGCGGCCTCGACCAGCTCGGTGCCGCGTCCCTGCCGCATGAACCGGGGCCGGACCGACAGCCCCTCCAGGTGTGCCCGGCCGTCCACCACCTCGATCCGGGCGTAGCCGACCGGCGGGTCGCCGCTGACCAGCAGCCCGGGGGCGGCGGCCAGGTCGGCCAGGTCGGCCGGTGGCGGCACCGCGCCGTAGCCGGCCAGCGGGAACAGTTGGTCGGCGGCCCGTTCCACCTCGATCAGCTCAGCCAGCTCATCGGGACGGGCCGGGCGGACCTCGTGGCCCGGGACGGCACTGCCGGGGTCGGGGCGGGCGCTTCGAGGGTCGATACCGTCATCCCGGGGGTCGGGACGGCCGCTGCGAGGGTCGATGCCGCCACCGCGGCGGTCGGTGCGGGCACTGCCCCGGTCCGCCGACGGGTCAGGCGGGCCGGCATCGGCGGCCCGGCGGTGGGCTGACCACGCGGACAGGGCCGGGATGCCGCCGACCAGCAGCAGCGCCAGCAGCCAGCCGATCGAATGCCCGGCACCGCCACCCAGCGCGGTGTCGGCGGCCCAGCCGAGCAGCACCGTCCCGGCGAGCAGCCCGGCGGTCCGGTACCTCGCGCGCTGGGCCGGCTCGCCGGGCACCGGGTGCGGGGTCAGGCCGAGCCGAGCAGCACGGCCGCCTCGTGCGCCCAGTAGGTGAGCGTCATCGAGGCCCCGGCCCGCCGGATCGACAACAGCGTCTCCAGCAGCACCCGCTCGCGGTCGATCCAGCCGCGCTCGGCGGCGGCCTCGACCATCGCGTACTCGCCGGACACCTGGTAGGCCGCGACCGGCACCGGGCAATCGGCGGCCACCGCGGTGAGGATGTCGAGATAGGGCAGCGCCGGCTTGACCATCACGATGTCGGCGCCCTCGGCGACGTCCAGGGCCACCTCGGCCAGCGCCTCCGCGACGCCCCGGGCCGGATCCTGCTGGTAGGTCAGCCGGTCACCGATCAGCGAGGAGTCCACCGCCTCCCGGAACGGCCCGTAGAAGCTGGAGGCGTACTTGGGCACGTAGGCGAGCACGCCGACGTCGTACCGGTTCGCCTCGTCCAGCGCCCGGCGCACCACGCCGACCTGGCCGTCCATCATGCCGCTGGTGCCGACCAGGTCCGCCCCGGCCTCGGCCAGCGCCAGGGCCATCGAGGCGTAGCGCTGCAGGGTCGCGTCGTTGTCGACCGAACCGTCCAGGGACAGCACGCCGCAGTGGCCGTGGTCGGTGAACTCGTCCAGGCAGAGGTCGCCCATCAGGACGGTGGCGTCCCCCAGCTCGAACTTCAGCCGGGCCAGGCCGGCGTTGAGGATGCCGTTCGGGTCGTCGGCGCCCGACCCGGTCGCGTCCTTGACCAACGGGACGCCGTACAGCATCAGGCCACCGACGCCCGCCTGCACCGCGGCGATCGCGGCCTTGGCGAGGGAGTCCATGCTGTGCTGCACCACGCCCGGCATCGAACCGATCGGTCGTGGCTCGGCGGCACCCTCGGCGAGGAACATCGGCAGCACCAGGTCCTGGGGCCGGACGGCCACCGCGGCGGTGAGGCGGCGCAGCGCGGCGGTGCGTCGCAGCCGGCGGGGCCGGGACACCGGGAAGGCGGGGAGCCCGGGAAGATCGTTCACGCTTCCACACTAGCTCGGGCCGGCGAACGACCGGAGGCCTTATCCGCCAGAAATCCCACCTAAATTTTATTTCGGACAACTCGCCGGGCGATTGCGGCTGGCGCCGGTCCGGCGCGGCGAGTTGAATCCGGTCATGACCGACACGACCGCAGCGCCTATGACCACAGTGTCGCCGCCGGCCCCGCTCTCCTACTCCAGCGGCACCTCGGCGGTGGCGCTGCTCGGCGAAACCATCGGCGCCAACCTGGCCAGGGTCGCCGCGC
>JAVEEO010000153.1 GCA_030840415.1 Pseudonocardiales bacterium
GTCAGCTATTTGTGTCATCGTATGCGCGGCGGATTGAAGATGAGATATGCGGCTCAGAATCCTCCGGGCATCTGGCGGAGCAGCAGCTGCAGCTCATCGAGCTGGCTGGGCGGCACCACCTTGGTGAGGTCGATGCGACTCAGCGACTGCATGGTGCGGGCCCGGCGGAGCGGACGGATCAGCCGCCAGCCGATCAGCAGCGGGGCCCACGGGCTGCCCGGCAGGCCGACCCGGCGCAGCTCGCGCCGCAGGTCCTTGCGGGTCCGGGTGACCAGGGCCGCGACCCGGGGCTCCAGCGGCCCGAGCCGGCTCGAACCGGACAGCCGGCCGACGATGCCGCCGAGCAGCCGTCGCACCGCCAGGATCACCAGCGCGATGACGCCGAGCAGGACCGCCAACAGCTTCAGGCCGCCGATCCAGCTGAGGACGGCGAGCACCAGCACCGCGACGCCGGTCCACTGCACCGCGTTGACGATCGAGCTGCCCAGTGCCCGGGTCAGCAGGTAACGGCGCAGCGCGGCCTGGCCGGCACCCGAGCTGGGGCCGATGTTGCCCACCTCGATGACCGGGTGCTCGTCGAACACCGGCCGCTGCGGGTTACGGCCGGACCAGGACGGCCGCCCGGGCCGGATCTGCTCGCTCATACCCGGTCAACGTTTCCAGGCCCCGGCAAGTTTCCGCGTCCGCCCAGGGTGAACCGCCGGCTCAGCGGCCGGACGCGGTCGACACCGGCTGGCCGCCGATTGCGTTCGGGCCGAGCAGTGCCTTGAGGTCCCCCATCAGTGCCTGCGAGGCGTGCACCCGCAACTGGTCGGGCAGCCGCATCACGTGCCGGTGGCCGAAGCCCAGCTCCAGGTGCACTTCGGTGGTGCCCGGGTGGGAGGCGAGGATCTCGCGCAACCGCTCGATCACCGGCGGGGTGGCCCGGGCCTGGTCGACAGTGACCCGGACCGGCCCGCGCGGGCCCTCCGACAGGTTGGGCAGGCTCAGCTCCGAGCCGATCAGCCGGATGGTGTCCTCGCGAGAGTCGACCCGGCCCTTGATCACCACGATCGCGTCCTCGGCGATCTGCAGGCCGACCTGGGCGTAGGACGCCGGGAAGAACAGCACCTCGACCGAGCCCTCGAGGTCCTCCAGGGTGACCTGCGCCCAGGCCTTGCCGTCCTTGGTCATCCGCCGGGTGACGCTGGACAGGATGCCGGCCACCGTGACCATCTGGCCGTCCTTGACCGCCTCGGACTGCAGGTCGGCGATGCTGACCTCGGAGGCGGTCCGCAGGATGTGCTCGACGCCGAGCAGCGGGTGGTCGCTGACGTAGAGGCCGAGCATCTCGCGCTCGAAGTTCAGCAGCACCGACTTGTCCCACTCGCCCTCGGGTACCCGGACGGCGAACAGGTCGCCCAGCCCGGAGTCGGCAGCGTCGTCGAGGCCGAACAGGTCGAACTGGCCGATCGCCTCGGCGCGCTTGGTGCTGAGCACCGCGTCGATCGAGGCCTCGTAGATCTGGATCAGGCCCTTGCGGTGGTGGCCCAGCGAGTCGAACGCGCCGGCCTTGATCAGCGCCTCGACGGTGCGCTTGTTGCAGGCCAGCGCGTCGACCTTGCGCAGGTAGTCGGCGAAGTCCGTGAAGCTGGAATTCGCCTTGCGGGTCACCGTGATCGAGGCCACCACGTTGCCGCCCACGTTGCGCACCGCCGACAGCCCGAACCGGATGTCGCCGCCGACCGGAGTGAAGTTGGCGTCGGAGGAGTTGACGCACGGCGGCAGCACCTTGATGCCCATCCGCCGGCACTCGGCCAGGTAGACGGCCATCTTGTCCTTGTCGTCCTTGACCGAGGTCAGCAGCGCGGCCATGTACTCGGCCGGGAAGTTCGCCTTGAGGTAGGCCGTCCAGTAGGAGACCAGGCCGTAGGCCGCCGAATGCGCCTTGTTGAAGGCGTAGTCGGAGAACGGAAGGAGGATGTCCCACAGCGTCTTGATGGCCGCGGCGGAGTAGCCGTTGGCCTGCATGCCGGCCGAGAACTTCTCGTACTGGGCGTCCAACTCGGCCTTCTTCTTCTTGCCCATCGCCCGGCGCAGCAGGTCGGCGGCACCCAGGGAGAACCCGGCCACCTTCTGCGCGATGGCCATCACCTGCTCCTGGTAGACGATCAGGCCGTAGGTGTCGCCGAGGATCTCGGCCAGCGAGGTCTCCAGCTCCGGATGGATCGGCACCACTGGCTTGCGGCCGTTCTTACGGTCGGCGTACTCGTTGTGCGAGTTGGCGCCCATCGGCCCCGGCCGGTACAGCGCGCCGACGGCGGAGATGTCCTCGAAGTTGTCCGGGCGCATCGAGCGCAGCAGGGCCCGCATCGGGCCGCCGTCGAGCTGGAACACTCCGAGGGTGTCACCCCGGGCCAGCAGCTCGAAGGTCTTGGGATCGTCGAGGGTCAGGTCCTCGAGTACCACCGTCAGGTCGCGGTTGGCGGCGACGTTGTGGATCGCGTCGTCGAGGACCGTCAGGTTGCGCAACCCGAGGAAGTCCATCTTGATCAGGCCGAGGCTCTCGCACGACGGGTAGTCGAACTGGGTGATGATGGCGCCGTCGGCCTCGCGGCGCATGATCGGGATGACGTCGACCAGCGGCTCGCTGGACATGATCACGCCGGCGGCATGCACGCCCCACTGCCGCTTGAGCCCCTCCAGGCCCTTGGCGGTGTCGACCACTCGCTTGACCTCGGGGTCGGCCTCGTACAGCGACCGGAACTCCCCGCCCTCGCCGTAGCGGTTGTGGGTGGTGTCGAAGATCTTGGAGAGCGGGACGTCCTTGCCCATCACCGGCGGCGGCATCACCTTGGTGATCTTGTCGCCCATCGCGAACGGGTAACCCAGTACCCGGGCGGCGTCCTTGACCGCCTGCTTGGCCTTGATGGTGCCGTAGGTGACGATCTGGGCGACCCGCTCGTCGCCGTACTTGTCGGTGACGTAGCGGATCACCTCGCCGCGCCGGCGCTCGTCGAAGTCCACGTCGAAGTCGGGCATCGACACCCGGTCGGGGTTGAGGAACCGTTCGAAGATCAGCCCGTGCCGCAGCGGGTCCAGGTCGGTGATTCGCATCGCGTAGGCGACCATGCTGCCGGCACCCGAGCCGCGGCCGGGACCGACCCGGATGCCGTTCTCCTTGGCCCAGTTGATGAAGTCGGCGACCACCAGGAAGTAGCCGGGAAAGCCCATCTGGGTGATGACGCCGACCTCGAAGTCGGCCCGGGCCCGGACCTCGGCCGGGATGCCGTCGGGGTACCGGGCCAGCAGGCCCCGCTCAGTCTCCTTGACGAACCAGGACGTCTCGTCCTCACCGGCCGGTACCGGGAACCGGGGCATGTAGCTCTTGGACTCGTCGAAGCTGATCTCGCACCGCTCGGCGATCAGCAGGGTGTTGTCGCAGGCCTCGCGCAGCTCGTACTTGTCCGCCCACAGCGAGCGCATCTCGGCTGGCGATTTGAGGTAGAAGTCCTTGGCGTCGAACTTGAACCGGTTCTGGTCCTGCATGGTCTTGCCGGACTGGACGCACAGCAGCACCTCGTGGGCGTCGGCGTCCTCGGCCCGGGTGTAGTGCAAGTCGTTGGTCGCCACCATCGGCAGGCCGAGGTCCTTGCCCAGCTTGAGCAGGCCGTCCCGGACCCGGGTCTCGATGCCGAGGCCGTGGTCCATCAGCTCCAGGAAGAAGTTGTCCTTGCCGAAGATGTCCCTGAACTCCGCCGCCGAGGCCAGCGCGTTGTCGTAGTTACCGATCCGCAGCCAGGTCTGGATCTCGCCGGACGGGCAGCCGGTGGTCGCGATCAGGCCCGAGGCGTAGTCGTTGAGCAGCTCGCGGTCGGCCCGGGGCTTGTAGAAGAAGCCCTCCAGGCTGGACCGGCTGGCCAGCCGGAAGAGGTTGTGCATGCCGGCGGTGTTCTCGGCCAGCAGGGTCATGTGGGTGAACGCGCCGGCGCCGGAGACGTCGTCCTCGCCGCCGGCGTTCCAGCGCACCCGGGTGCGGTCGGCGCGATGGGTGTTCGGGGTGAGGTAGGCCTCCATGCCGACGATCGGCTTGACCCCGTGTGCCTTGGCCTTCTTGTAGAAGTCGTAGGCGCCGAAGACGTTGCCGTGGTCGGTCATGGCCACCGCCGGCATGCCCATCCTGGCGGTCTCGGCGAACAGGTCGTCGAGCCGGGCGGCCCCGTCGAGCATCGAGTACTCGGTGTGCACGTGCAGGTGGACGAAGGAGTCGGACTCTCCGGTAACGGTCACAGCGGTGCCCCACGTCCTTCGGTTCGGGTGGCGCCCATCGATCGGGCTGGCCAGCGGATCTGATTCTGCACCTGCCCACCGACAACATGCTGAGGCCGGTGCCGCGAGTCTCTCTACCTGAGCTTGAGGGTCACGAGTGGGCCGCCGGCAGGACGATTTCTGTCCCCGGGCTGTGACAGCATGAGCCCATGTCCATCATCAAGATCAACGCGATCACGGTAGCTTCCGACAGCGGCGACGAGCTTGCCAGGCGATTCGCCGCCCGGGCCGGCGCTGTCGACGACCAGGACGGTTTCGAGGGCTTCGAACTACTGCAGCCGACCGACGGCCGGACCACCTGGCTGGTTCTCACCCGCTGGCGCGACGAGGAGTCGTTCAACGCCTGGGCCAGCTCCCCCGCCTTCGGCCAGGGTCACCGGTCGGAGGGGCCGCACGCCTCGGCACCTGCTGAGGGCGAGCAGCCCAAGAAGCCGGTCGGGGTGAGCAGCGAGCTGTGGTCCTACACGGTCGCCGGCGGCTCGCCGGGCAACACGGCGTCCACCTCCAGCTAGGCCCGGCGTTCGCGCGCTCGGACAGACCGGAACTAGGACTCCGCCTCCAGCACGTCCAGGGCGTGCTGCAGGTCCGGCGGGAAGGGCGAGACCACCGTCAGCCGCTGCCCGGTGCCGGGGTGGTCGAAGGACAGCGAGCGGGCGTGCAGCCACTGCCGGGTAAGTCCCAGCCGCCGGCTCAGCACCGGGTCCGCGCCGTAGGTGGTGTCACCGCAGCAGGGGTGGCGCAGGGCGGCCATGTGCACCCGGATCTGGTGGGTGCGGCCGGTCTCCAGCCGCACGTCGAGCAATGAGGCCGCCCGGTAGGCCTGCACCGTCTCGTAATGGGTGACGCTGGGACGCCCGCTGGCCACCACCGCGAACTTCCAGTCCGAGGACGGGTGCCGGTCGATCGGCGCGTCCACCGTTCCGCTGCTGGGATCGGGGTGGCCCTGCACCAGCGCGGCGTACAGCTTCTCCACGGTGCGCTCCTTGAACGCCCGCTTGAGGTCGGTGTAGGCGCGTTCGCTGCGCGCCACCACCATCACACCGGTGGTGCCGGCATCCAGCCGGTGCACGATGCCCTGCCGTTCGGCCGCACCCGAGGTGGACAGCTGGATGCCCATCGCCGCCAGGCCCTGGGTGACGGTGGGCCCGTCCCAACCGATGCTCGGGTGCGCCGCGACCCCGATCGGCTTGTCGATTACCACCAGGTCGTCGTCGGTGTGCAGGACGACCAGCCCGTCCACCGCACGCGGCGGCGCGGCGGCCAGGTCCACCGGCTCGGGAATGCTGATTTCCAGCCAGGACCCGCCGTGCACCCGCTCCGAACGGGCCGGGCTGCCGCCGTCCAGGGTGACCGCCCCGTCGTCGATCAGGCCCGCGGCAGCCGAGCGGGAAAGACCGAACAACCGGGACAGCGCAACGTCCAGCCGCAGGCCGTCCAGGCCCTCGGGCACCGGCAGCATCCGGACGTCAGTCATGCGGCCCGCGCTCGGCTGCCGGGTCGGCCGGAACTGGCGCCGGGTCCTCGTCCCGCGCGGCGCCGAACTCGACCCCGCGCAAGGACAGCACCACGGCCAGCACACCGCCGGTCACGATCGCCGAATCGGCGAGGTTGAAGATGGGCCAGACGCGACCGTCGTCGGCCAGCACCGAAATCCAGTCCACCACGTGACCCTTACCCGGCGACGGTGCCCGGAACAGCCGGTCGGAGAGGTTGCCCACCGCACCGCCCAGCACCAGTCCCAGCGAAACCGCCCAGCCGGTGGAGGTGAGCCGCCGAGCCGCTCGCAGCACGATCCCGATGACGACCAATGAGATGCCGGTCAGCAGCACGGTGGCACCGGTACCCACCGAGAAGGCGGCCCCGCTGTTGCGCGCCTGCACCAGGTACACCACGCCGCCGAGCAGCCGCACGCCCGGATCGGTCGGCTGGATGTGGGCCACCACCAGCACCTTGCTCACCAGGTCAGCGATCAGCGCAATCAGCGCGGTGCCGAAGAACAGCCGCATCCGGGTACGGGGCGTCCGGCCGGCGGACGGCTCGCGGTCAGCCGGTCGGGGGTCTGTCACGCCCACCATTCTCGCGCATCAGAAAACCGAGCGGCACACCAGCGGCAGCGGGCCGGTCAGTGCCGCTCGGCCCGGGCCTTGCACTCGGCATCCAAGGTCGCCATCGGAAGCGCCTTGAGCCGTGCCTTCGGAATGGGCTTGCCGCAGTCCTCGCAACTGCCGTAGGTGCCCGAGTCGATCCGCTCGATCGCATGCTGGATCTGTTCGATCAGCAGCTGCCGATTGGCGGCGATCGACTGCTCCTGCTCCCGCTCGAAGGCCTTGCTGCCGGCATCGGCCTGGTCGTCTCCGGCGCCGTCCTCGGACTGCCGGAGGTCTTCCAGTTGGCTCATCGACTTCTCGTACTCCACCTGCATCTCGGCCAGCTCCGCCTGCAGCTGGGACCGGATCTCGGCCAGCTCCGCGGCACTCAGCTCGGAGCCACCCTGGGACGCGGCGGAGGTGGCTGCCGGTGCGGAGCTGGCAGCCGCCTTCTTGGCCGGGACCTTCTTGGCCGGGACCTTCTTGGCCGGGATCTTCGTAGCCGCGGCCCTGGTGGCCGTGGACTTGGTCGCTGCCTTCGTGGCCTTCGCCGCCGCCTTCTTGGCCGTCGCCTTCGTGACCGGCGTGGCCTTCGTGGCCGGCGTGGTCTTGGCGGCTGCCTTTGTGGACGCGGTGGTCTTGGCGGCTGGCGCGGACTTGCTGGCCGTGGACTTGGCCGCTGCCGTCGTGGCCGGTGTGGCCTTGGCAGCCGCCTTCTTGGCCGTCGCCTTCGTAACCGGCGTGGCCTTCGCCGCCGCCTTCGAAGGTGTCGCCTTGGCGGCTGGCGCGGACTTGCCGGCCGTGGTCTTGGTCGCCGCCTTCGAAGCAGCCGCCTTAGTAGCCTGAGCAGCCTTGGCCGGCGCCTTCGCGGCAGCGGACTTCGACGCGGCCTTGGTGGTGGTGACGGCAGTCTTGGTCGCCCGACGAGGCGTCACTTTGCTGGCGGCCGCAGCCGATACGTCCCCGGCTCGCCGCAACGCGGCGCCGACCCGTCCTCGCACGCCTGCCATTGCGGCCCCTCTCGCCGGTGCCACACCGGCGACCGGCGCCGACTCTGGCAAGGCGCCAGGATACGAGTTGACCGCCGGAGGCGGTAGCGGCTCGCCGGGTGGCGCTGCCCACACTTGCACGCGACCGATTCGAACTGTCATGGCATCGGCCGCTCGATCGGCCGCTGGCTGTGACAGTCGAGCGCCCAGCCCGACACAGCCGGAGCGCCCCGCTCGACGTCAGACCGGCTTGGACCGGCGGCAGCAGAAATCCGGGTGCCCGGACCACGTAGACTTGACTTCAGGCGTTGACGAGGACGAGTAGCGCCGGTGGCAAGGCTGAGCGAGCCGGGGATGGTGTGAGCCCGGTGCCGAGCGCCGGTATTCGCGAAATCACCTCCGAGCTCCGGAAGAAAGCGTCAGACGGCGCGAGTAGAACCGGGCGCATGACCAGAGTGGGCATTCCAGCGGAGTGCCAAGAGGGGTGGTACCGCGGCAGCTACCGGCTGTCGTCCCTTCACCGAACGGCCAGTCTGACCCCAGATCGGCACAGCCCGGCGAAGGAGAGTTCCGCGATGGCCTACCAGGCCCTGCCCGCCCATGTGGATCTGGCTGCGACCGACCACGAGGTGATCGCGTTCTGGCGTGAGCACGACGTCTTCCGCAAGAGCCTCTCTCAGACCG
>JAVEEO010000199.1 GCA_030840415.1 Pseudonocardiales bacterium
CGACCCGCGGGTGACCACTTCCGCACGCCGGGAGAGGTCGCCAACCAGCTCAGCAGCGACGAGTTCCGGCTGTACGAGTTGATCTGGCAGCGCACCCTGGCCTCGCAGATGTCGGACGCGGTCGGCACCACCCTGTCGATCCGGCTGGCCGGCACCTCGGTGGCCGGCGAGCGGGCCGAGTTCGCGACCTCCGGGCGCACCATCACCTTCCCCGGCTTTCTGCGCGCCTATGTGGAAGACATGGACGAGGACTCCTCCGGCTCGGTCGGCTCGGGTGATTCCGGCCGCGACGACAGCGAGAAGCGGCTGCCGCAGCTGAGCCGGGGCGACGGGCTCGGGGTGCGCTCGCTGGAGCCGACCGGGCACTCCACCAGCCCGCCGGCCCGCTACACCGAGGCCTCGCTGGTCAAGGCCATGGAGGAGCTCGGCATCGGCCGGCCGTCCACCTACGCCTCGATCATGCAGACCATCCAGGACCGCGGCTACGTGTGGAAGAAGGGTTCGGCGCTGGTGCCGTCCTGGGTGGCCTTCGCGGTGGTCGGCCTGCTGGAGGGGCACTTCGGACGGCTGGTCGACTACGGCTTCACCGCCTCGGTGGAGAACGACCTGGACTCCATCGCCGGCGGCACCACCTCCCGGGTGGACTGGCTTCGCCGGTTCTACTTCGGGGCCGGCGACGGGGAGCTGGGTGCCGATGCCGATCACGCCGATAAGGTTGATAAGGGCCGGATCTCGGCGCAGGGCGGGCTGAAGAAGCTGATCGCCGAGCGGCTGGAGGACATCGACGCCCGGGGCGTGAACTCGCTCCAGCTGTTCGGCCCGGACAGCGACGTCGTGGTGCGGGTCGGGCGCTACGGGCCCTACGTCCAGCAGGGCGGCCCGGAATCCGAGCGGCGTGCTTCGGTGCCCGAGGACCTGCCCCCGGACGAGCTCACCCCGGACAAGGTCGAGGAGCTGCTGTCGGCACCGTCCGGCGACTACACCATCGGGGTCGACCTGGAGACCGGTCGCGAGATCACCGGCAAGAACGGCCGGTTCGGCCCGTACGTGACCGACGGCGAGCGCACCGCCTCGCTGTTCAAGAACATGTCCCTGGAAACCCTGACCCTGGACGACGCCGCCCGGCTGCTGACGCTGCCCCGGGTGGTCGGCGTCGACCCGGCGGCCGAGGACGCTGGTGGTTCCAAAGGCGGCGCCGAAATCACCGCGCAGAACGGCCGGTACGGGCCCTACATCAAGCGCGGCACCGATTCGCGGTCCCTGGAGTCGGAGGAGCAGCTGTTCACCGTCACCCTGGACGAGGCGCTGGCCATCTTCGCCCAGCCCAAGCTGCGGGGCCGGCGGGCTGCCGCCGCGCCGCCGCTGAAGGAGCTGGGGGTGGACCCGGTCTCGCAGAGGCCGATGGTGGTCAAGGACGGCCGGTTCGGCCCGTACGTCACCGACGGCGAGACCAACGCCTCGCTGCGCCGCGACGACTCGGTGGAGGCGCTGACCGACGAGCGGGCCGCCGAGCTGCTGGCCGACCGGCGGGCTCGTGGGCCGGTGAAGAAGGCAACCCGGAAGGCCGCCGCGAAGAAGGCGCCGGCCAAGAAGACGGCCGCCAAGAAGACCGCTACCAAGACCGTCGCGAAAAAGGCTCCGGCCAAGAAGGTTGCAGCCAAGAAGGCCTGACATCTTCATCGCCGCTGGTGATCTTCGCCGCCGCTGGTGATCTTCATTGAATTCGACTGCCCTGGCGACCGGAATCGATGAAGATCAACAGGCCACACCTCCGGGTGGGGCACACTGGGAGCATGGCCCGCTATCACGAGATGACGCTGTCCGGCACGGTCGGACGGGGCCAGGCGGCGTTCGACTCGGCGTCGGCGGCGGTGCTGAGCCTGCGGATGCACCGCAAGGCCGGCGTGCGGATGACCATGCCGGGCGACACCGTCCGGGTCGGCGACGTGGTCCGGATCGCCTTCGGTATCGGGCCGGTGGCGATCCACGGCTCGTGCGACGTGGTGTGGGTGGCCGACGAGCCGCGCCGGCGTGGCTTCCGCTACAAGACCAGGCCCGATCATCCCGAGGACGGCGAGGAGAGCTTCGTCGTCGACTGGGCCGGCAACGACGAGGTGATCGTGACGATCTCCTCGCGAGCCCGTCCGCAGATGCTGATCATGAAGCTCGCCGGCCCGCTCGGCCGGCTCGGCGCGGTGCTGGTCAACCGGCGCTACCGGTGGGCGCTGCGCAAGATCGTGGCCAGCGAGACCGGCACCGGCTGAGCCGAGTCCAGGGGGCGCGCTCAGGCCTGCTGGAACTCGATCCGGTTGCCGAACGGGTCGAAGGTGTGCAAGCGCCGCACCCCGGGAATCTCGCCGTCGGCCCGCACGCACTCGTGGCCGGCCGCCACCAGCCGATCGGCAAGCTCGTCCAAGTAAGACACCAGGAACGCCGGATGCGCCTTGCGAGCGGGGGAGAACGGCTCCTCGACGCCCAGGTGCAGCACGGCGCTGCCGGCGGTCAACCAGCAGCCGCCCCGCACCGCCAGCGCCGCCGGCTTGGCCACCTCGGTCATGCTCAGGACGCCCGAGTAGAAGGCCCGCGCGGCGTCCTCACAACCGGCGGGGATGGCCACCTGCACGTGGTCCAGTCCGAGGATCACGGCGTCGCCTCCGAAAGAGCCGGCTTGTGGGCGACGACGAAGGTCCGCAGGAACGCGAACACCGTCCCGAACGGCCGCTCCGGATAGGCCTGCCGCAGCGATTCGGCGTACTCGGCAGAGAACTCGGCCGCCTCGTCGGGGGACAGCGCGGCCAGCACCGGCCGCAGCCCGGTGCCGCGCACCCACTCCAGCACCGGGTCCGGCCCGGTCAGCACGTGCAGGTAGGACGTCTGCCAGGCGTTCACCCGCAGCCCGGCGCCGGCCAGCAGCGCCAGGTACTCGGCTGGTTCGGCCACCGCGTCCGAGTGCCGCAGCACGCCGGCCAACCGCTCCCGCCAGCGAACCGAGGCCGCCAGTTCGCGCATCAGCCAGTGCGACGGCGAACCGAAGTTGGCCGGCACCTGAAAGGCCAGCCAGCCGTCGGGATTGAGCTCGTCCGCCCACCGGAGCAGCAATTCCTGGTGCCCGGGCACCCACTGCAGCAGGGCGTTGCTGATCAGCACGTCCACCCCGGTGGCGTCGAACTCGGCGGCATCGGCCAACTCGAAGATCAGCTGGTCGCCCGTTCCGGCGTCGGCCTGCGCGATCATCTCGGCCGAGGCGTCCACGCCGCGGACGGTGGCAGCCGGCCAGCGCTGGACCAGCGTCGCGGTCAGCTCACCCGACCCGCAGCCCAGATCGACGATCAGGCCGGGATCGGCAGCCGAGATCTGGCCGGTCAGGTCGAAGAACGGCCGGCTGCGCTCGTCGCTGAACCTCGCGTACTGCGCCGGATCCCATCGCATCGCCGCTCCTCATCCCGAGAAAGAATCACTTGACATCAAGAGACTATCCCTTGATGTCAAGAGATCTGGGCTATCCTGCCGACCATGGCCGACGAGGTGGACGCGATCGCCGCCGCCTGGCTGGCCGAGCGTCCGGATCTGGACGTGCAGCCGCTGCACATCCTCAGTCGGATCAGCCGGCTGGCCCAGCTGCTCGACGAGCGGCGGGCCCAAGCCTTCGCCGAACACGGACTGGCCGGCCACGAGTTCGACGTGCTGGCCGCGCTGCGCCGTTCCGGGCCACCCTACGAACGCACTCCCGGCCAGCTGATCGAGGCCACCCATGTCACCTCCGGCACCATGACCAACCGGCTGGACCGGCTCGCCGACCGGAACCTGATCGTCCGCAAGGCACATCCCGAGGACGGCCGGCAGTCGCTGGTCCGGCTGACCCCACTCGGCAGGCGTCGAGTGGACGCGGCCCTGGAAACGCTGTTGGCTTCCGAACGGGCGTTGCTCGACGGGCTGTCCGCGGCGCAGCGCGGGTCGCTGGCCGCCGGCCTGCGCCGATTGCTGCACACCCTGGCCGATAGCTGAGAACACCCGGTCGCCGCAGCACCGGAACGACCGGCCCGGGCCGATAGGCTGGGGCCGCCGAGCACGAGTGACCAGGAGTGAGCCATCCCCGCCGAACCAGCCACAGCCGCCGGTCGCAGCAGCGACGCCAGCGCGATGGTGTCGGGCTCCGGCGTGATCCGGGGCGTGCTGCGCACCACCGCCTTCCGCCGGCTCTGGTACTGCACCGGGCTGTCCAGCCTCGGTGACTGGCTGGGGCTGCTGGCCACCACCGCGCTGGCCACCCAGCTCGCCACCGGCTACCAGGCGCAGAACTACGCGCTGGGCGGCGTGCTGGTCGTCCGGCTGCTGCCCTCGGCCATCCTCGGGCCGCTGGCCGGTGCCTTCGCCGACCGGTTCGACCGGCGCTACACGATGGTCGTCACCGATCTGTTGCGGTTCGTGCTGTTCCTGGCCATCCCGATCTTCTCGACGCTGCCGGTGCTCTACATCGCCACCTTCCTGATCGAGTGCATCGGGCTGTTCTGGAACCCGGCCAAGGACGCCTCGGTGCCCAACCTGGTACGCCGCGACCAGTTGGAGGCCGCCAACCAGCTGAGCCTGATCACCACCTACGGACTGACCCCGGTGCTGGCCGCGGCGCTGTTCAGCATGCTGGCGCTGATCTCGGGACGCTTCAGCTTCCTCGGCACCCACCAGGTCGACCTGGCGCTGTACTTCAACGCCGCCACCTTCGCCGTCGGCGCGCTGACCGTGCTGTTCATCTCCCAGATCTCCGGTCACCGTGGCAGCGGCCCGCGCGGCAGCCAGCCGAGCCTGTGGGCGATGCTGGCCGAGGGAGCCCAGTTCGTCCGGACCACCGGCCTGCTGCGTGGGCTGATCCTGGGCATCCTCGGCGCGTTCGCGGCCGGCGGCGCGGTGGTCGGTGCCGGCAAGACCTACGTCCGCAGCCTCGGCGGCGGCGACGCGGCCTACGGCGTGCTGTTCGGAACGGTGTTCGTCGGCCTGGGGCTGGGCATGGCGCTGGGACCCAGGGTGGCCCGCGAGGTCTCGCGCCGCCGGGTGTTCGGGCTGGCCATCGTGCTGGCCGGCAGCTGCCTGGCGCTGATGGCGGTGATGCCGCACGTGGTGCTGGCCATGATCATGGTGCTCGGGGTCGGCTTCGGAGCCGGCGTCGGCTACCTGGCCGGCATCACGCTGCTGGGCTCGGAGATCGCCGACGACATGCGCGGGCGGATCTTCGCCTTCATCCAGTCCATGGTGCGGGTGGTGATGATCCTCGCGCTGGCGGCGGTGCCGGTGCTGGTCGGCACGATCGGCCAGCGGCGGTTGCCCGGCACCGATGGCACCATCGACGGCACCCGGATCGTGCTGCTGGGCGCCGGGCTGCTGGCCGTGGTGACCGGGGTGCTGGCCTACCGGATGATGGACGAGCGCGGCAGCGTGCCGGTGCTGGCCGACCTGATGACCTCGCTGCGCGGCGACTCCTCGGGCCGGCGGCGGCTGCAGTCCGGCGGCGTGCTGATCGCCTTCGAGGGCGGCGAGGGGGCCGGCAAGTCCAGCCAGATCACGCTGCTGGCCGACGCGGTGCGGGCCACCGGCCGCACCGTCGTGCTCACTCACGAGCCAGGTGCCACCGCCCTGGGACGGCAGATCCGCCGGCTGCTGCTGGACTCCGACGAGCCGATCGCGCCGGGGGCCGAGGCGCTGCTGTTCGCCGCCGACCGGGCCCAGCACGTCGCGACGGTGATCCGGCCCGCACTGGATCGCGGCGAGGTGGTGATCACCGACCGGTTCGTCGACTCCTCGCTGGCCTACCAGGGCGCCGGCCGGACGCTGGCCGTGGAGGACGTCAAGCGGCTGTCGCGGTGGGCCACCGACGACCTGGTGCCCGATCTGACCGTGCTGCTCGACGTGCCGGCCGAGGTGGGGCTGGCCCGGGTGCGCCACCGGCAGGCCGGTCCTGAGGCCGGTGGGCTGGACCGGCTGGAGCGCGAGGCGCTGGACTTCCATGACCGGGTGCGGGCCTGCTACCGGTCCTTGGCAGAATCGGACCCGCACCGCTACCTGGTGCTCGATGCCACCCGGTCGGTCGACGAGCTGGCGGTGGCCGTCCGGACCCGGGTGCTGGAGCTGCTGCCGGCGGGTCCGGCAGTACCGGTCGAGGCGGTTCGGCCTCGGCACGATGTCGCGGAGGCTGGCAAGTGACGGTGTTCGACGCGCTGATCGGCCAGGGCAGCGCGGTGACCGAGCTGTCCCGGGCCGCCCGGGCAGCGGCCGACGTGGTGGCCGGCCGGCCGGTGCTGCCCGGCGCGGTGACCCATGCCTGGCTGTTCACCGGGCCGGCCGGCTCAGGGCGTTCGGTGGCCGCCCGGGCGCTGGCCGCGGCGCTGCAGTGTGACCGGGCCGAGCAGCTGATGGCGACCGGGGACGGCCAGGGTGAGCGCACAGCACCCGGCTGCGGGGAGTGCGGGGCCTGCCACTCGGTGCAGGCCGGCGCGCATCCCGACGTCCGGTCGGTGGTGCCCGAGGGGCTGTCGATCGGGGTAGGCGAGATGCGGGCGGTGGTCGCGATGTCGGCCCGCCGGCCGTCGATGGCCCGCTGGCAGGTGGTGGTCATCGAGGACGCCGACCGGCTCACCGAGGGCGCCGCCAACGCGCTGCTGAAGGCCGTCGAGGAGCCGCCGGAGCGCACCATCTTCCTGCTCTGCGCGCCGTCCACCCACCCCGACGACGTGATCGTCACCATCCGGTCCCGGTGCCGGGTGGTGGGTCTGCGGATCCCGCCGGCCGATGCGATCGCCGAGGTGCTGGTGGCCGACGGCATCGACCCGGCCACCGCGGGCTGGGCCGCGCAGGCGTCCCAGGGCCACGTCGGCCGCGCCCGCCGGCTGGCCCGCGACGCCGAGGCCCGGCAACGCCGCGCCGAGGTGCTGGCGATCCCGGCCCAGCTGACCTCGCTCAATGCCTGTTTCGAGGCCGCCGACCACCTGGTGCACGCCGCCGAGGCCGAGGCCCGGGCGCTGACCAGCGACCTGGACGCCTCCGAGGCCGACGAGCTCAAGCTCGCGCTGGGCGCCGGCGGCACCGGCAAGGGAGCGGCAGCCGCAGTCCGTGGCAGCGCCGGGGCGTTGAAGGACCTGGAGCGGCGGCAGAAGTCGCGGGCCACCCGGCTGCAGCGCGATGCGCTGGACCGGGCGCTGGTCGACCTGGCCGGCTTCTACCGGGACGTGCTGCTGGTGCAGGCCGGCTCGCCGGTGCTGGCCGCGCACCCGGAGATGGCCTCGGACGTCTCGCTGGTGGCCCGTGCCCTCGACCAGCCCGGCGCGCTGGTACGGCTGGAGCAGGTGCTGGCCTGCCGGGAGGCGATCGAGCTGAACGTCAAGCCCAAGATCGCCGTCGAGGCGCTGACCGCGGCACTGCGACTGCCTTAAGCAGCGCTGCGGCTGCCCTGATCCGCCGCGCTGCCTTCGGAAGGGTTTACGCTTTCAGGTATGGGGCTGATCTGTGCGGTGACCTTCACTGACCGCGGTCGGCTCTACTACGCCGATCCGGGCGCCTTGACGCCGGCGGTCGGGGATTACGTGCTGTACCCGACCACCGAGGGTCCCGAGGTCGCGCAGTTGATGTGGGCGCCGCAGTGGAGCTCAGACGACATCGGCGGCCTGCCGCAGTTGGTCGGCCTGGCCGGTCCGGAGCACCTCAGCGCGCTGGCGTCCGGGCGCAAGAAGCGGGCCGAGGCCCGGGTGGCGGCGCGGCGGCTGATCCGTGAGCACGGCCTGCCGATGAAGATCGTCGGGATCGACCATGTGCTGGCCGACAACCGGACGGTGATCTACTTCTCCGCCCCGCACCGGGTCGACTTCCGGTCGCTGGTGCGCGATCTCGGTGCCACCCTGCGCGGCCGGGTCGAGCTGCGGCAACTGTCGGCCCGCGACGAGGCCCGGGTGATCGGCGGCATCGGCTCGTGCGGGCGTGACCTGTGCTGCTCGACGTTCCTGGTCGACTTCGAGCCCGTGTCGGTGCGGATGGCCAAGGACCAGGACCTGCCGCTGAACCCGCTGCGGATCTCCGGGGCCTGCGGCCGGCTGATGTGCTGCCTGAAGTTCGAGCACCCGCTGTACCAGGACTTCGCCGAGAAGGCTCCGGCGCTCGGGTCGTGCGTGTCGACGCCGGACGGCGAGGCGACCGTGGTCGGGCATTCGGTGCCGACCGATTCGGTGGTGCTGCGGATGAACGCCGACGGCCGCCGGACGTCCTGTGCGATGGCCGCGGTGGGCTCCTCCCGCCAGGCCCACGACCTGTTCTACGTCGACGGCACGGTGGGCTCGGCGCAGGCCAGCCCGCATGGCGCCGCCTGATCGTCTGGGCGTAGGGATTAGCCGAGCGTGCCGCGGCCCCTATTGGATAGTGGGTCAGTTTGAGCCCATGGGCCCTGAGGCGCTGATCAAGGGATTTCACGTTGGAGGGGATCTTGCGGTTGACGGCCCACCCGCCGGGTCCGCCGTAAGGTTGGTTCCAATGATTAGAGGACTCCACCCACTCTGTGAGGTAATCCTTCCATCTCACCTGGACCTCTGATTCATCGAGAGGGGATCGGGTGCAGGTGCCGGCGGCCCTATTGCGGGAGTTGCTTCGTAAGCCTCACTGCGCGACCATGCAGGCTTACACCGCGACTCAGAACGGATACCGATGCGGAAGCCTCCCCTGTTCTGCTTGTTGCTGGCGGGGGTTCCGCTCGCTCTGAGTGTGCCCGCCGCTCAAGCCGCCGCTCCCTTTAACGTCGACGCTTTGTCTGCAACAGGTGTCTACAGCGAGGCTTGGACGATCAATTCGGCCGGTACGGTGGGTGGCATCAGCGACAATGGCGGCACGCTGGCGGGGACCATATGGCCGAAGCTGCAGCAGGCCATGTCGGTAGGACCGCAGGGCAGTAATGCTAGTTGGGTTTACGGGATCAACAAGGCCGGCCTAGCCGTGGGCGCGAGGCAAACCATCGATGGAACGCTGGCGGCGTATGCCTCGTATCGAGGACAGAACGTGGACCTCCCCTCCCTGCGGAGTACGCCGGTGTATCAGAACGACTATGCCGATGAGGTGAACGACTCCGGTCAGGCCGTCGGCTACAGTATCGATGATTCGGGGGTCCCGCGCGCAGTGACGTGGGTCAACGGTTCCGTCGTGGACCTGACGCCGGATGCCGCCACGAATACTGCCGGCGCATTCGGCATCAACAACAACGGAGTGATAACCGGGAACCGGAATGGCTCGGCGGTCGAGTGGGTCGGTGGCACGATGACGGAGCTGAATCTTCCTCGGCCGGCAGATGTTCCGGCAGACGCAAACCTGTTCTCCGACGGCCGCTCGATAAATGACAACGGTGATGTGGTGGGCTACGTCGCGTGGAACACCGAATCAGAGGCCGGCTATCGAGCCTTCATCTGGTCCAGCGGAATGACTACATATCTCAAGCCGTTCGATGTCGGCTGGTCCGAATGTATCGCCTACGGCGTGAACATCAAACGCGAAGTTGTGGGTGGCTGCTCTTCGCGGACTCAGCCAACCACGCGGCCCTTCATCTGGAGTAATGGTGTGATGAAGGATCCCGGCCTATTGCCGGGTGATACGTCCGGTTTTGCCCAAGCCATCAATGACAAGAGTTACGTCGTGGGGTACTCGACGGGAGGAGGCGGCGGCACTCGGGCGGTTCGCTGGCGCTGACTCGGGGCCTGCGTCAGGCAGCGCGCTGCCGGGCGGTTCGACCGAACACCCAACCCCGTAGTAGGACGAACCGCAGCACCGTGGCTGCAAGATTGGCCAGCACCAGCACGGTGATCTCCATCCCAGGATGCGCCAGCGGCCGGACGGCGTGCAGCAGGCCCAGCGCGCCGCTGGTCAAAGCCAGTCCCAGTCCGAACACCACCAGGCC
Source organism: Pseudonocardiales bacterium (assembly GCA_030840415.1). GTDB lineage: Bacteria > Actinomycetota > Actinomycetes > Mycobacteriales > Jatrophihabitantaceae > Jatrophihabitans_A. The sequence goes on from JAVEEO010000199.1 coordinate 9,914, forward strand.
CTGCGCCTGGTGACGGCCGGCGCCGGCCGGACCGGTGATGCCGAAGGTGAACCGCCGGTTGACCGCGGTATTGGCCACTGCGGTCACGCCGAGGGCTACCAGGTTTGCCAGCTGCGCCCCAAGAATGCCGCGGCTGAACCAGAACAGCAACAGGTAGGCCACGGTGCTCAGCACTCCCACCGCGCCGAACCGGACCAGCTGGCGCAGCAGGCCCGGGGCCACCTCGGGCGCCGCCGACCCGGCAAGCGGCTGGCGGCCGAACTGGGCCCGGATCTCGGCCAGCGGCAGCGCCCCGGTGGCCAGCGCCCGGCCCAGCCGCGCCACCCCGCGAAGGTCGGCCAGCGCGGTGCTGACGATGTCCACCCGCGAGTCCGGGTCGTCGACCCAGTCCACCGGCACCTCGGAGATCCGCAGCCCGCAGCGCTCGGCCAGCACCAGCAGTTCGGTGTCGAAGAACCAGCTGGTGTCTCGCACCAGCGGCAGCAGCTTGCGGGCGACCTCGGCGCGCACCGCCTTGAAGCCGCACTGGGCGTCGGAGAACCGGGTGAGCAGCGTGCTGCGCAGGATCAGGTTGTAGCAGCGGGAGATCACCTCTCGCTTGGTGCCACGCACCACCCTGCTGTGCCGGGACAGCCGCGAGCCGATCGCGACGTCGGAATGCCCCGAGATCAGCGGCGCGACCAGCGGCAGCAGCGCGTTCAGATCGGTGGACAGGTCCACGTCCATGTAGGCCACCACGTCGGCCTCGGACGCCAGCCACACCGCGCTCAGCGCCCGGCCGCGGCCCTTCTCCTCCAGCCGGACGTGCCGCACTCCCGACAGCTCATGGCTCAGCCTGGCCGCCACCAGCGGCGTCGAGTCGGTGCTGGCGTTGTCGGCGATGGTGATCACGAACTGGTACGGGAAGTGCCGCTCCAGGTGGGTGTG
>JAVEEO010000229.1 GCA_030840415.1 Pseudonocardiales bacterium
AGGATGGCGGTCATGAAAGCGGCCAGTGCCCCTTTCATGTCGAGGCTGCCGCGTCCCCAGAGGTAGCCGTCCCGGATCTCCGGCGTGAACGGATCGGTGCGCCACCGGCTCGGGTCGGCGGTCACCACGTCGGAATGGCAGAGCACCAACAGTGGCCGGCGCAGGCCGGCGCCTGGCACCCGCGCCAGGAAGTGGACGTTGTTCGCCTCGGGCGTTTCGATGATCCTGGTCGGGACACCGGCACGCCGCCAGATGGTGTCGAGGAACCGCGCCAGCGGCAGCGTGTTGCCGCTCGTGCCGTCGTGCGTGGTGTCCAGCCCCACGAGCGCAGCGGTGAGCCGCACCGGATCCAGGTTCGCGGGGTCGAACTCGGCGGCGTCGGGGATCGCCGAATCGTCCGAAACCCCTGCCTGCACGGTGGCCACCCTCCAGCATCGCCCACTGGAGGGGGCGGATTCGATCTCCCGTGGGGCGTGAGCCTAGCTTGTCCCGATAGATCACTCAAGGGATGTTGATCCTGATAGGTCGGTCTCCGAGATGCCTGGTCGCGGCCAATTCGGACACGAAAGAACTTTCACCATTTTTGTAGCCATCCAGGATGTTGTATGGCTATATTCCAAACCTCACATCTAGGTCAGGCGCCAGGGAGGTGATTTGTATGCGGATCAGGAAGCACAGCGTGAGCGTTTCGGACATCGCCCTGCCCAGCTAGGCACGAACTGGTCTACTCCGTGGGCCACGCGGTCCGCGGAGTAGACCCCTGCCTTTCTCTCTATTCGTCATCACCTAATTCGATTGGGGCTGGTCGGGAATGGCGCCGAAACCGAAATTCAAAGTTACGAATCCCGCATACGACGTCAACGACTCGGTTTTGGTGCACCAGTGCGGGGCGATGCTGGAGATCGACGATCCGGACCGGACCGTGCGCGGCCTGATCGCTCTGCTGGACGGCAGCCGCACCGTCGAGGAGATCGAGCAGGCATTCCGCGAGCGGCACCCCGGCTCGGACTTCGACGTGCGAGCGGCCGTCACCCAGTTCGACGAGGCAGGCGTGATCGAGGACGCCGACGCGCCCACCACGCTCACCCCGTACGAGCTGGAGCGGTTCAAGCGCAACCTCGGCTTCTTCGAGACCTACGCCAGCCTGACCGCCAACAAGTACGCCATGCAGGAACGCATCAAGGACTGCAAGGTCACCCTGCTCGGCGTCGGCGGGGTCGGCTCCTACGTTTCGCTGTCCCTGCTGGGTGCCGGGGTACGCGATCTGAAGGTGGTCGACTTCGACAAGGTGGAGCTGTCGAATCTCAACCGGCAGATCCTGTACTCCGAGGCCGACATCGGACAGCCCAAGATCGAGGCCGCGGTGAACCGGCTGCAGGGCTACTACGCCGATGCGAAGATCACCGGAGTGGAGCAGCGGCTGACCTCGGTCGCCGACATCGAGAACGTCATCACCGGCCGGGACTTCGTGTTCTGCGCGGTCGACCGGCCCAAGATGCATGTGATCCAGTGGGTCAACGAAGCCTGCGTACGGGCGGGCGTGCCGTTCATCGGTGGCGGTGTCGAGCTGCAGCGCTCCGTGATCTACCTGGTGATCCCCGGTGTCACCGGCTGCACCCAGTGCTGGCGGCTGGCGCGTGCCGACGACGAGGACACCCACATCCTGCGCGAGCAGATGGAGGCACGTCATCTCGAGAACACCGGGATCGGGCCGGACATGGCGGCATTCGGGCCGCTGGTGTCGGTGCTCAACTCGTTGATGGTGACCGACTTCGTCCGGTTCATGACCAACATCGCCCCGCCCATCGCCGCCGGCCGGCTGATCGAGACGCGTTTCGACGACATGTCGACCAGGCAGGCCGAGCAGTGGGATCGGCTGCCCGGCTGCTCCGTGTGCGGTGACATCCCGCCGCCCAGCTTGGCATCATGACCCAGGCAGGAGAGCAACTCCTGGCCGATCCCCAGCCGACCCGATCGCTACGCGACTACCGGTTGCTGTTCGGCGCGGTCGTGGTGTCCACGGCCGGAGACTGGCTGTACAAGCTGGCGTTGCCGTTGCTGGTGCTGCGACTGACCGGCTCCGCCGTCCAGACCGCGGTGGTCTACAGCCTGGAGTACCTCCCCTACCTGGTGTTCGCCCCGATCGGCGGTGTCCTGTCGGACCGGTACGACCGCAGGCGGCTGCTGATCACCGCCGACGTGACGTCCGCGGTGGTGATAGGCGTGGTCGCCGCGTTCGCCCTGTTCGGCCAGTACCACCTGGTGATGATCTATCTGGCCGCGTTCGTGCTGTCCTCGATCACGCCGCTCTACCAGGTCACGTTCCAGGGCATGGTGCCCGGCACCGTGCCACCGGCCAAGTTGAGCTGGGCGAACTCCCGGCTGCAGATGGGAGAGGGCACGCTCGGCCTCGCCGGGCCGCTGCTGGGCGCGGCCGCGGTCGCGGCGCTGGGGACGAAGTGGGCATTGACCCTGGATTCGGCATCCTTCGCGCTGTCGGCACTGGCCATCGCCTCGATCTCCCGGGCCCGGGTGCGACGACCGCGCGCTGAACACGCCACCATCGTCGGCGACCTGCGAGTGGCGGTGGATTTCATCCGGGCGCACCCGCCGCTGCTGTGGGGCTCCGTCGTTGCCGCGGGCAGTTCGTTCGGGCTGTTCATCGTCCAGGCCAACATGATCACCTACCTCGTCCGGTTCCGCGGGCAGCCGGTGGCCTCGGTCGGCGTGGTGTTCGCAGCCCTCGGAGTCGGCGGCGTGCTGGGGGCGTGGGTGGCTCCTCGGCTGCTGAACCGGATCAGCCCCGGCCGGATGCTCATCGGCTCCACCATCGGTGGCGGCAGCGCGACCGCGCTGCTTCTGGTGCTGCACCCGCTCGTCGCGATCGCGATGACCTGGGTCCTGGTCGGTGCGTCGACGACGATCTTCATCGTCACCTGGGTGACCCTGCGTCAGAAGCTCGTGCCGGATCACCTGCTCGGCCGGGTCATCATGATCACGCGGCTGATCGCGTTCTGCACGATACCGATTGCCCCCGTGGTCGGCGGCTTCCTGATGTCGGCGACCGGGGCCTTCTGGCCGGTGATCACCGTGTCGGCCGGCGTGCAGATCGGCGTCGGGGTGCTGGTGGCGCTGACCACCTCATTCAGCGCTTCCGAGACCGCCAACCCGGCCTAGCGCACCTCGAAGCGGGCAGGTCTCACCGGGGTTCCGGCCAGAAAGCTAGCCGGTCGGCTGCGCGAACTCCACCACGTCGCAACCGCCGAAGACCCAGCCGTTGTCGACCAGCTTCGCGCCCAGGCCGGGAACGTGCTGGCCCTGTTCCAGCACGTCCAGAGCGTCGGACCAGCCTGGCTCGCTCCGGCCGACCGGCCGGGCCACGTTCGCATCGTCGATCAGGCACGGTACGAGCCCGAACCGCTCGATCCCACCGGCCGAAAGCTCGACGACGGCGACCCCGGTACGCCGGTAGAGGCTGCCCCGCTCGCCCGGGTAGTTGGGGGCATCGAAGGCGATGTGGCTCAAGCCGAAGAACACCGGCGTTCCCGCGATCACCTCGACCCCACGCGGCATGTGGTGGTGGTGGCCCAGGACGAGGCTCGCCCCGGCCTCGACCAGCAGCTCCGCGCACAGCCGCTCGTGGTCGGTCAGCACGTACGGCCGGGTGTGGTCACCCCAGTGCGCACTGATCACCACCAGATCGGCCGCCTCGCGGGCCTGACCGACGGCCGCGGCGACCGCCTCCCAGTCGGTCTCGTTGAGCACCGACAGCACCCGGGGCGCCACCCCCGGCGCGCAGCCGCCGGGGTACGGGGACAGGTAGCAGTCGTCGGCGCGTAGCGGCGCAACCCCGGGAGTGTGCGGCCCCGCCTCGGCGCCGTGCTGGAGAACGGCGGTCACCGCGATGACGGCGACCCGCAGGCCGCCGCGCTCCACCAGTACCGGCCGGAGCGCGTCGGCGAGCGTCAGTCCCGCTCCTGCCGGCCTGACACCGACCGAGGCCAGTGCCCGCATGGTGTCGGCCAGGCCGGGACTGCCCGCGTCCATGGCGTGGTTGTGGGCTAGCGACACCACGTCCAGGCCGGTGAGTGCGCGCACGTTGCGCGTGCCGGTCAGCGCCGGAGCCCACCCTCCCGGAGTTACCGGGTGGGTGTCGGTGAGCACGCCCTCGAAGTTTCCGAAAGTCACATCGGCCGCGTCCAGCAGCGGTCGGATGCCGGACAGCGCGGTGTCGGGATCTTCGCGGTTCACCACGATGTCGCCGACAGCCATCAAGGTCACTGTGCTCATGGCAATCCTTCTGCGAAAAATGTCGCCGATGGAACTGAATGGTCTGCGAAGGTTACACCAATTGCCGGTCCTCGAGGTGTGCTCGTCGACCCGCGATCTGACTGCACGCTGGCGCCGCTATTACCTCTGCGCGGCTGTCAATCTCTGCTCGGCTGTCGTCCTCTGCTCGGCTGTCGTCGCGATGTCACCGCATGGCCGACCCGGCGACGTCACTGGGCAGCGAGCGCCGCGATGTGCCTGCCGATCTCGAGCGCGCAGGTGGCCGCCGGTGACGGGGCGTTGAGCACGTGCACGTTCGGCCCGCGCCGCACGATCAGGAAGTCCTCGACCAGGCTGCCGTCCGGCCGCAGCGCCTGGGCCCGGACGCCGGCGGGGCTGGCCACCAGGTCGTCGGCGGTGATGCCGGGAACCAGCCGGGCCAGGTCGGCGGCGAAACGTTGCCGGGACAGCGACCGGGCCAGCTCGGCCAGGCCGGTGCGCAGGTGGCGGCGGGCCAGCCGCCGGACGCCGGCGAACCGGACGAGCTCGACCAGGTCGGCCGGTGAGACGATGCGCCGGCGGTAGCCCTCCCGGGCCAACGCCAGCACCGCGTTCGGGCCCGCGTGGACGTGGCCGTGCACGGTGCTGGTCAGGTGCACCCCCAGGAACGGAAAGGCCGGGTCGGGCACCGGGTAGATCAGGCCCCGCACCAACTGCCGGCGGTCCGGGCGCAGTTGGAAGTACTCGCCGCGGAACGGCACGATCCGGCAGCCGGCCTCGCCCGCCGGCGCCGGGCCGGCCGGCCGGTCGAGGTCGGCGATCCGGTCCGAGTGCAGGCCCGCGCAGTTGATCACCACGTCGGCGGTCACCGGCCCGGCACCGGTCTCGACGGCGCTGCCGTCCGGCAGCCGGCGCAGTCCGGTCACCGGCGCCCCGAACCGCAGGCCGACCCCGGCCTGGGCCAGCTCGGTGGCCAGCGCGGCGCAGATCGCCGGATAGTCGGTGATCGCCGTGCCGGGCACCCGGACCGCCGCCAGCGCCGCCACGAACGGCTCGTGTTCGCGGGCCTGCTCCGGCCCCAGCCAGCTGACGTCCAGGCCATGCGCCTGCCCGCGCCGGTACAGCGCCTCCAGTCGCGGCAGCTCGTCCGGGCCGGTCGCGACGATCAGCTTGCCGGTCCGGATCACCGGGATGCCGTGGCCCTCGGCGAAGGC
>JAVEEO010000271.1 GCA_030840415.1 Pseudonocardiales bacterium
GCGGCATTGACTCCACCGCGATCGCAGCGTTGGCCCGCGAGCACAACCCGAAGCTGCTGACCTTCACCACGGGCTTCCATCGCGAGGGCTTCTCCGAGATCGACGTGGCCGCCGAGTCGGCCGCCGCGATCGGCGTCGAGCACATCACCAAGGTGGTCACCGCCCAGGAGATGATGGACACCCTGCCGCTGATCGTCTGGTACCTCGACGATCCGGTGGCCGACCCGGCGCTGGTGCCGCTGTACTTCATCGCCCGGGAGGCGCGCAAGCACGTCAAGGTAGTGCTGTCCGGCGAGGGCGCCGACGAGCTGTTCGGCGGCTACACCATCTACCGCGAGCCGATCTCGCTGCGGCACCTGACCGGCGCGCCGGACCCGGTTCGCCGCCTGCTCGGGGTCCTGTCGGACCGGCTGCCGGAGGGCATGCGGGGCAAGGACCTGCTGCGCCGGGCCTCGATCGGCATCGAGGAGCGCTACTACGGCAACGCCCGGATCTTCCGTCCCGAGGAGATGCGTTCACTGCTGAAGACGTATTCGCCGGACGTCAGCTACACCGACGTCACCGCGCCGTACTACGCGGCCAGCACGCACCTGGACGACTCGACCCGGATGCAGTACATCGACCTGTTCACCTGGCTGCGCGGCGACATCCTGGTGAAGGCCGACAAGATGACGATGGCCAACTCGCTGGAGCTGCGGGTGCCGTTCCTGGACAAAGAGGTGTTCCGGGTGGCGTCGGCGATCCCGGTGGATCAGAAGATCACTCGCGAGACGACGAAGTACGCGCTGCGCCGGGCGTTGGCCGACATCGTGCCGGCGCACGTGCTGAACCGGGCGAAGCTGGGTTTCCCGGTGCCGACCCGCCCGTGGTTGCAGTCCGAGATGTACGAGTGGGCACGCGACATCATCAGCTCGGCCGGTACCGGTCACCTGATCGACACCCAGGCTGCTTTGCAGCTGCTGGACGCGCACCGGGACGGCCCGCACGACTACTCCCGCAAGATCTGGACGCTGCTGGTGTTCATGATCTGGCACGGCATCTTCGTCGAGGGCCGGATCAAGCCGGAGATCCCGCAGCCGGTGTATCCGGTCGCGATCTGATGATCTTTCGCTGGCTGCGGCGCGATCGTAAGGAACAGCAGCGTCTTTCAGACGTTGCTCTGGGCCAGGCAGGCGTTGACGGCTATCCCGGTGACTTCACCGGGACCGTGGTGCCTCGCTATGAGCCGCATCCGGACGGCCTGGCCGACCCGGGCGAGGTGGTGTGGGGCTGGGTGCCGTACGAGGAGGATTTCGGTCGGGGCAAGGACCGTCCGGTGCTGATCATCGGGTTGGACGGCGAGTACCTGCTGGGGCTGATGCTTACCTCGAAGGATCACGACCGGGACGCTGCCGACGAGGCCCGGCACCGCCGGCACTGGCTGGATGTGGGGACCGGTGCGTGGGATTCGCAGGGCCGACCGAGTGAGGTGCAGCTGGACCGGGTGATCCGGCTGCGTCCGGAGTCCGTCCGGCGCGAGGGCGCGGCCCTGAGCCGCGCGGTGTTCGACCATGTCAGCCAGGCCTTCACCGCGCTGCGGCGCGACTAGCGCGCCAGCACGCCTCGGTCCGAAACCTGGTTTCGTCCAATAACTGGAAATCTGATGGGTGGCGTTCGAACGACGATCCCATCGAAGCCGTTGCGACTTGCGTGATCATCGCCAGAACGCGGCGCCAGCGAGCCCTATCGCCGAATGGATGAGCACGTCGCAGACTGCCGCGAGGCTGCACCGCGTTGTTATGCGCTCTGTGACGACGTCACGTCGTTCATGGCCACGTTGCCCACTCTGGCCGAGCATCTGGTTACGCATGGTCTGGATTGATGCGTCTGGCTAAGTTTGGTAGACGGTTAGGGCGCGGTTCTGTCTGCCGACGGCGTTGCGTGAACTGAGATCATAGTCGGCAGTCGCAACCCCAACTCCCATTTGCAAGAAGCTCGACCAGAATGCCTTCCTCGGAACATATGCGAAGTAAAAGGGGCCTCGCCACCCAGTCAACAACTCCGGAGTCGGTCTCCAGCAATGGCGCGCCAATACCCGGCATGCTCGGGCATGTGGCACCAGTCCTGAGACAAGTTCACGCCGTACCAGAGCTTCAGGTCGAGACCAGAATCGACCATACGGCCAAAGAACATACTAGTCCCGACAAACCGTACCTAACAGCCGCTAAACGCTTAATTCTGTATAACCACCCTGGCGACTCATCTCCTGAACGGGCATTTAGCGCTGAGAATCCTGCCCCACCGTCCGGAACGCCGGCTGAGCCGGAGCTACCCGACCACCCACATCACCAGCTGGAAATCCATCCTGAGCACCTAGGGCATCACCCGCGACGACCGCGCAGGACTCGAAGTAGTCATGACCTTAGATAAGAATCTGATACCTACTTCTGGCTCGGTCGTGACAGCGGGCTCGGGTGGTTCTACAGTGCTGCTCAGCATGTAATAGCTCACGGGGGAGGGCATACGTGCGCTGGATACTTTTATCCGTCATGGGCGTTTCCTTCATGGGATTGAGCGTAACCGCATTGTCGGCTAATGCCGCATCTACATTTCCGGCGGCACCGTCGACGTCTTCCACAGGGTCCGCGGCCACCTTCGAGTGTGCCGGCGCAGACAAGGTGTTCGACGCCGGAAGGCTCGATGAGGCCACGGCAAAGTACAGCGCTCTCGGGCCGTCTGTGCCTTGCGCAGTAACTGGTCTAGCGGTAATTCGGGAGGTACAGCGTCTATGCGCGCTCGGCCAGTCGTACCGCGCACACCATCGAGACAGCGACGCCGACGCCGCGTACAAGGCCGCAATTTCCAAAGCTCCAAATGCTGCGTGCGCCACCAAGGGTGTCGACGCCACCAGACAGAGTTGGCTCACGCGCTGGCCGTCGGACGCAATTAGCGGACTGCAAGTCCTGGCCGAGCTCGTCGGGCTCGCGCTTGTACTGCTGTTCATCTTCCTCCTTCCTGCGAAGCTCCGGCGCGTTCGCCATCTGTACCTCCGCTTTCCGGTTGTTCGTTCTCTAATCAGACCGCAGTTGTCGGTCTCTGCGTTCGACGACAGCGCACTCGGAGACAAGAACTGGGGTGCGTCGTTGGTTGCGAGGATCCAGGAAGAGCTCCATCGAGTGCATCGCGAGGCCCTTTGCGTTGAGTGACGAACAAGTCGGATACAGCTTGGACTTTGGTTCGGCAATTGATGAATTTGTGGACATCTCCTCCAATAGCGGACTCAAGACGGCGCTCGACAACGCAAGCCAGGTCAACGATCAGACTAAAATTTTGGGTGCTCTCCTGGACGTTCTTTACGCGCTACTGCCCACGCAACGGATCGTAATAGCTGGCGTATTGGGCGTACCGGACGACGATGCTGCAATCTCATTGAGCTTGCAACTTAACGGCAAACTCCAGGGGGCGACGACCGTGAGTCAGCCCGCCTCTGGCTTGAGCGGGGCAGCCCTTACTCCAGTCCCGCCTATCGCTCAAGCCTTTTCTGCGGACCGGGGCCGAACCCCGCAGTCCGCTACGACCGTCGCCACGGCGCGGGATTATGAGCAGCTTGCCGGACCAGCAGCAGTCTGGATCCAGTTCCAGGTTGCGCGGCTGCTGCGTGGCGACGACACGGTGGCAGAGGCTTCTACGCAATCGTTTGCACTCCTTCGACAAGGCATGGAACGGCACACTTCTGGGGAGTACGCTGCGGCGAAGCTCTTCTATCAACAAGCCATTGTGCTGGATGCACGGAACTGGCCCGCCCGCCTGAACCTCGCGTCGATCGAGTTGCAGCTAGGTCAAGCCGAGGCGGCGTTATGGGTTATTCGTTCAGCGCTCTCTGACCTGGAGGCCTCACCAGACGACCGCGAGCCGGACTCTGGTGTCATCCCTAAATATCTCTTCGAGCCGAACTACTACCGCCTGCGGTACAAGCTCGCGGCGTCATTGATTCACGAAAGGCTCAAGCCAAGCCCACCGTCATCTGCGCCCGTAGCTAACGATCACGACCAGGCATCTGGTGCACCCGCTGAATCGAAGTTGTCGACTCTCATCGACACGGATACAAGCAACGCCGTAGCGGCCACCAAACGTCTCTTGGGGGATGCGGAGCGGTTTATTCGGACCTACGAAGATCGCCCGCGGTGGAAGCTCTGGGGCCAGCCAGCTCCCGAGGTACGCCTTTACCGCTTCCTCGTCCTCATAGTGGTGCCGTGCGCCAAGCTTGTTCTCGCTGGTTGCTACCTAATCGATGAGAAGATCGCTGACGCGCAGAAGCTTTACGACTCGGTTATTGCCCCGAGCGAACTCCCCGGACAGCGGCGCATCGCCCCAACCCGTCGGATGTCCTACCGCGTGCAATACAACCTCGCGTGTTACCTGTCGATGCGAAACGACTCCCCTGACATGTCCAAGGCGCTTCGGCACCTAAGCTCCGCGCTAAAAAGTGCGCGCGGCGCCGACCGCTATCGACTGGCAGTGTGGGCTCGACGCGACCCGTCGCTAGAAACCATGCGGTCAAACGCCGAAAAGACCTTCAACGAGATCCTCAGCGAAGCGTCGGCAAGCTTTTCAACCTCGACCGATCGATCCGTTCCGATCGACGGTGATGGCGGAGGTCAGGACAACGCGGCACGACTCGCGGCACCGGGGATGCCCAGTACGGCTCCTGCTACTCGGTGAGCCATCCCGCGGCTTGCGTTCTAAGTTGAGGATGCCGCTTTGCCAGGACCCCGGCGCTGAAGAGATCGACCGCGTCAAGATACTGAGCTAGATCGGCTTGGTCTGTATCGCGATGATGACGGCGTAGTCGCCGGCAAGGCTGCGCTGCCGAGTACGCGTTCGGATTGAGGACCACACGGTCACAGCCTCGCAGAACTCCGCAGTCGATGTGCAAACCGACCGCTCAGTGGTCAGCGTCCGAAGCGAACGTCCTGCGAGCATCGCGCAGTGCGCTCGGCACTGGATGCAGTCAGTCAGTCGGATTCTCCGGCATGCTGCTGGTAGCGAGAGATTTGTTCGTCGACCAGGCGACGCAAGGCCTCGATCGAGGGTCGGTGCCGGTGTGAGCTGCGCGGTTCCTGGTCGTCCGCGCCAGCGGTCAGTCGACGATCATCTTCTCCAGGCCGAGGTAGGTCCGCGCCGCCCAGGACACCGGGTCGGCGGCGAAGTGGCGCTGCATCGACCGGTCGTCCAAGGCGTTAGCCAGGGCGGCCATGATCATGGACTGGTCAAGCACCAAAATCCGATGGCCGACCGCTCCCGTCACCGGGTTGACCGCGTCGAAGAACCCGTCCACCCCGTACACGCCCGGATAGCGCGATCGCAGCGCGGCGATGTTGGCGTAGGCCTGCTGCGGCGTCACATCCAGCGCGAGGAAGGACGCGTGCGGCGTGACCACGTCCTCGGTCGCGCAACCGTGGCACAGTGACAGCCCCTGGTTCGGATGGCTGGCGTCCGCCCCGAACCCGTAGTACGGAAACACCAACCCCTCGACGCCGAAGACACCGTAGCCGCCGCTGTCATCGGCCGTGCTGGACGGCGACATGCCCCAGACCGGGTAGCCCAGTTGCTGCTTGGCGTACCTGATCTGCACCCGCGCGGTGCGCACGTCGGCCAGGCCGAAGCTGTGCCGGCCCCAGGACGTCTCCGGCACCACCTCATTGGCCATCAGGCCCTCGAACATCCCGCCGGCGAAGGTCGGGATGAAGCTCAGGTCCGTGCCCGGGTACACGTAATGCCCCTCCCACACCGGGAACCGCTGCCCGGACTGCGGATCGGTGTAGGTCACCCAGCTGCCTGGCATCGGCCACTGACCCTGCCAGGAGAAGTCGGGGTCGGTGGCCTGGCAGTCCGGGAACGGCGCCGGCGGCGGCAACTCCCGCCAGCTGCGCCACCAGACGTTGCCGGGCATCTGGTGCAGTCCCATCCCGATGTAGGCCGAGATCCGCGGATCGCTGTACAGCGCGCCGTTGTGGTAGTAGTGCGTCCAGTTGTCGCCCTGATCCGGCGGCAGGCCCGCGTAGTAGCCGCCGTACATCTGCCCGGTCGGCTGGTTGCCGGCTATCGCCGGGTTGACGTTGCAGTGGGTCTCGGCCCGGCCGTCGTAGAAGAGCCCGAAGTTCATCTCGCCGAGCAGGGCGCTGGCCTGCGCGCTCACCCCGGGTAGCGCCTGCCGGACCTCGATCAGGCCCGAGGCGTACCAGCCGTTGTCGACGTTGGACAGGAAGTAGCAGTTGTCGAACGTCGGCGTCGGCTCGGTGGTGCAGTCGATGTCACCGGGGTTGCGGATCACGTGGCCGGTCGAGGTGTCGTACCACTGGAACAGCATTCCCTGGTAGCGCCTCAGCTGCGCAACCGTGCTGAGCGTCGCCCCGGCGAGAGCGTTCGCCTGTCCAGTGGTGATCAGGCCGAGGTCCCTGGCCGCCACCACCGCCCACAGGTACACGCCGATGTTGGCGGACGAGGTGTACCTGCCGTAGCTCGTCGGCGTCGCCGAACCACCCGCGAAGCTCACGTTGTCCAGCGGCAGGTGCGTCGCCGGATCCACGTCGACGCTGTAGAACTTCCAGGTGTCCCGGGCGATCGCCAGCAGGCTGGCCCGCTGCCCGCGGCTCAGCCCGTGGAACCGCGCGACCGAAGCAGCCGAACCATGCGCACCAGTCGCGGCCGGATGAAACGCAGCCGGACCAGGCGCGGCGGACACCGCGGCGGGTAGCTGCACCAGCGCGAGCACGGCCACCAGAACGAGCCATCGCCGGGCGGTCCTAGTCATCAGATCCGGTGACCCGGAACGACGTGGTCATGCTGGCCTTGGAGCTGTCGCCGACGTAGACGTCGATCTGGCCGGGCTCGACCACGAACCGGCCGTTGTTGTCGTAAAAACCGACGTCCTTGCGGTCGAGGGTGAACGAGACGGCCCGGGTCTGACCGGGTGCCAGGGTGAGGCGTTCGAAGCCGCGCAGCCGGCGGACCGGTTGCGAGATGCTGGCCACCGGGTCGTGGATATACAGCTGTGCCACCTCGTCCCCGGTGCGCTTGCCGGTGTTGGTGACCTGCACGGTGGCCTTGATTCTGCCCTTCGGCGACATCGTCGCGGAGCTGAGCTTCAGGTTGGAGAAGGCGAACGTGGTGTAGCTCAGGCCGTAGCCGAACGAGTACAACGGGTCGCAGGTGTTGAGGTTGCGGTAGCGCGAGTTGTACTTCGACGTCGGGTCACACGGCCGGCCGGTCGGCTCGTGGTTGTAGTAGATCGGGATCTGACCGACACTGACCGGGAAGGACACCGGCAGCTTGCCGCCGGGATTGACCTTTCCGAACAGCACGTCGGCCACCGCGTTGCCGGCCTGGACGCCGGGGAACCACGCCTCCAGGATCGCCGTCGCCTTTGCCGCGACCCTGGTCAGGGTCAGCGGCCGGCCGTTGAACAGCACCACGGTGAACGGCTTGCCGAGGGCTGCGATCCGGTCGATCAGCTGCTGCTGGGCACCGGGCAGGTCGATGTTGCTGCGCGAGGCGGCCTCGGCGGTCATCTCCCTGGTCTCGCCGAGCGCGAGCACGACCTGATCGGCCGCCTTGGCAGCGGCCACCGCCTGGTCGAACCCGGCGCCGGCCGGGCAGTCGTCGGCGGGCTTGTAATCCGGTGGCTCGGTGTTGGGCAGCTCGCAGGCCTTGGTGAACGTCGTCGTCCCGGTGCTCTGCGCCTTGATCCCGGTCAACAGCGAGACCGCGTCCTGGTCGCGGCCGGTTCCCCACCAACCACCGAGCATGTCGTGCTGGTCATCGCCGAGTGGACCGATCACCGCGGTGTTCTTCGCCGGGTCCAGTGGCAGTGCGTAGTTGTCGTTCTTCAGCAGCACCATCGAGCGGGCCGCGTCCTTGCGCGCCAGTGCCACCGCGTCCGGACGCAGCTGCGCCGCGTCGGCCTTGGACACGTCGACGTAGGGGTGCTCGAACAGCCCGGCGCGGAACTTCACCCGCAGGATGCGCCGCACCGCGTCGTTGATCCTGGTCATCGAGATCCGGTGCGAGGCCAGCAGTTGGGCGCCGAAGTCGCGGATCATCGTGCTGGTCATCTCAGAGTCCAGGCCGGCGTTCAGCGCCTTGGCGCCCGCATCCGGCCCGTCCGCCGCGAAGCCGTGCCCGCAGTCGCCGGACGCCGGGTTGACCGGCGGGCAGGCCCGCAGTTCGGCGATCGCCGCCCAGTCGCCCTCGACGAAGCCGTCGAAGTGCCACCGCTTCTTGAGGATGTCGGTCATCGTGTCGTGGTTGGCGCAGCCGGGCACGCCGTTGATCGAGTTGAACGAGCACATGAAGGTGGCGGCACCGGCATCGAGTGCCGCCTTGAAGGGCGGCAGGTAGAGGTTCCAAAGCCGCTGGGTCGACATGTCGGTGGTGTTGTAGTCGCGGCCGCCCTCGGGCTGGCCGTAGGCGGCGAGGTGCTTCGGGCTGGCGATCACCTTGTCGGGCTTGCTGTAGTCGCTGCCCTGGTAACCCTTGACGCGGGCTGCCGCTATCACCGAGCCGAGGTAGGGGTCCTCGCCCGAGCCCTCCACGATCCGGCCCCAGCGTGGCTCGTGGGAGACATCCACCATCGGCCCGTACGCCTGCTTGAGCCCGACCGCGGCCGATTCCCGGGAGCCGATCGTGGCGTCGTCCCTCGCCGCCTGCGGGTCGAAGCTGCTGGCCGTCGCCAGCGGCACCGGGAAGATCGTCCGGAAGCCGTGGATCGTGTCGAACGCGAACAGCAACGGGATGTGCAGCCGCGACTTCTCGACGGCGAGGTGCTGCAGCCGGTTGATCGTCACCGGATCGGTCACGCTCAGCACCGAGCCCAGGCCGTTGCGCACCTCCTGGTCGGTGACCATGAAGTCGGGCAGCAACTGGATCTGCTCCAGCTTCTCCTGCAGGGTCATCTTCGCCAGCAGGGCGTTGACCCGGGTCTCGACCTTCCACTGGGCCGGCGCGCTGGCCGCGTCACTGGAGACGAAACCGCCCACCAGCAGGCCGGCGATGAGGCCGGGGACGGCGAGTGCCGCGAGCCCCCGCCGCGCGGTCCGGTGCCTGCGCACACGCATGCCTGTCATCGAGACCTCCTCTAGGCCGACCAAAGCCCTGCAAGCCGATGCGAAGTCGGACCGGTACCCGCGTGCTCGCCAGAAGGGGATGGGCAGGCTCGGCACCGGGGCACCGGCCGCGCGCGGCGGCCCGGGCGGGCGTCTCGGGCGCGCTGGCAGGCCACGCTTGCCGGTACGGCTTCGATGGGGCCGTTCATGGAAAAGCTCCTCGACGCAGCAGGAGACGAGCTACTTCCTATGAACGACCTTAGAAGCCGCCCTGTGAACGGGTGGTCAAAATTGACCCTGTTACGCGCGCGTTCCCACGATGCAGCGCGCGACTCCCGGAACCCGGACCCTGCCGTCCTTCTCGAACGTGCTCGCCGTCGCGATGACCCGGGTCCGGATCCGCTCCCGGGCCGGCTCGTCGACCTGCTGGAGCGCGTCGGCCGCGAGCGAGAGATGCCCGCTCATCATCTCCCAGTACTGCTCGGGTGACCGGGTCACGAGCTCGAGGCCGACGTCCCACTCGGCGACGTCGCGCAGCCCCGCGTCCCGGTACAGGGCGCTGACATATCCCGCAGCGGCGCACCGGAACATGTTCGGCCCGTCCGGGTCCGGCGGTGCCAGCGCCACCTCGGTCGCGATCGCCCGCGTGAGGATCGTCGTCCACGGGTTGTTCTCGGGCTCGACCCAGACCGCCGAGCAGAGCCGGCCGCCGGGCCGGAGCACCCGCGCGAACTCGGCCGTCGCCCTGGCCGGATCGGGGAAGAACATGTATCCGAACCGCACCGAGACGCTGTCGAAGGTGGCGTCGTCGAACGGCAGGTCGTCAGCGCTGCACACCCTCGCCTCGACGTTGCCGAGCCCCTGCTCCCTGGCTCGCCGGGTGGCGACCTCCAGCATCTCCGGCGCGAGATCGGTGAGCATCACGCTTCCGCGGGGAGCCAGTTTCGCGACGCTCAGGCCCGGCTCGCCGGTACCCGCGGCGACCTCGAGATGCCGCTGGTCGTCGGCGATGTCGAGACCCTCGATGATCGCGGCGCCCACCGGACGCAGCTGATCCAGGATGGTCGGGCCCCACGTGTCCCAACGCGCTGACAGGCCGGCCCAGCGCGCTCGCTGGGCCTGGAGAATCTCACCGGCACTCATCGGGCCGCCCGCTGTCGATGCCTCCACCGACGGAAAGGTACTCCGGGCGAGGCCGGCAACCGCGGCGGATCCGAGGTTGGTGCTGCCAGGACCAGCCAGGGTCAGCGGGTGAGCAGCGGCAGCACGTCGGCGGCCGCGTCGTCGCCGTAGGACTCGGCCAGCCGGTCGGCGAACTCGTGCGGCTTAACCACGTACTCCTGGGTACCGACCGTCTCCAGCACCAGGGTCGCCAGCAGGCTGCCCACCTGGGCCGACCGCTCCCAGGACAGCCCCCAGGTACGCCCGGCCAGGAAACCGGCCCGGAAGCCGTCCCCGACCCCGGTCGGGTCGACCTTGGCCCGCTCCTTGGCCACCGGCACCCGCACCTTCTCCACACCCTTGCCCTGGATGTCGACGCCGTTCTTGCCGTGGGTCGTCACCTGGACCTGGACCTGGGCGAGCACGTCGGCATCGCTCCAGCCGGTCTTGGACTCCAGCAGGCTCTTCTCGTAGTCGTTGGTGAACAGCAACTCGGCACCCTCGACCAGCGACCGCAGCTCCTCACCGCTCATCCGGGCGATCTGCTGGGACGGGTCGGCGGCGAACCGGTAGCCGCGCTCGCGGGCCTCCACCGAGTGGCGCACCATCGCGGCCGGGTCGTCGGCGCCGATCACAATCAGCTCGGCGCCGGTGCGTTCCACCGCCGGCTGCAGCTCGATGTTGCGGGCCTCGCTCATGGCACCTGCGTAGAACGAGGCGATCTGGCACATGTCCTCGTCGGTGGTGCAGACGAAACGGGCGGTGTGGTGCGCCTCGGAGACGTATACCGAGTCGCAGTCCACCCCGTTGCGCTCCAGCCAGGCCCGGTACTCGGCGAAGTCCTGCCCGACCGCGCCCACCAGCACCGGCCGCTCGCCGAGCTGGCCCATGCCGTAGGCGATGTTGGCCGCGACCCCGCCGCGCCGGACCACCAGGTCGTCGACCAGGAAGCTCAGCGACACCTGATGCAGCTGGTCGGCCAGCAACTGCTCGGAGAACCGACCCGGAAAGTGCATCAGGTGGTCGGTCGCGATGGAACCGGAGAGGAGAACGGGCACGGGATCAACCACCTGTCAGCGAAGAACGGGCGTCCCGGGCACTTGCTGGATGCAGCGAGTGCTAAGGACGCCCGTCCGGAGTTGTTGTGGGAGTGGAGGCTAGCCGCAGAAGGAGTTACCGCAGGCGCAACCGCCGCCGGCGTTCGGGTTGTCGATCTCGAAACCCTGCTTCTCGATGGTGTCGGTGTAGCTGATGGTGGCGCCGGTCACCAGCGGCACGCTGGCCCGGTCGACCACCAGCGGCACGGTGCCCACGCCGTCGATGGGCTGGTCGATGGCGACGTCGCCGTCCAGCGAGCGCTCGTCGAAGAACAGCTGGTACTGCATGCCGGCGCAGCCGCCCGGCTGCACGGCGATCCGCAGCCGCAGGTCGTCGCGGCCCTCAGCGTCGAGCAGCTCACGAACCTTGAGCGCCGCGGCCTCGGACAGCACGACGGGAGCCGTGTCGACCGGCGCCGCGGGAGTGATCGAAATTTCGGTGGCAGTCATCTGGTCCCCAAACAAGTCGCTGTGAGCACGCGGCTCAGCAGTATGGTCTCAGCACGTCCTGCCCAGGCAAACCGCACCATGCCAGGCAGCTATTCCATGATACGTGTACCGATGGTACGGCGCTGTCCATCTTCCGGTCGCCATGCGCGGTGCTCGCCCTCGCGCGTGCCGCGATTGCCGGCTTCGCGTCGCCCGGTTAACCGTCGCCGGCTACCCGTCCCGGCGGGGCTCCGTGGGCGGCTGGTCCGGCGTGCGCCGGCCCTGGGTCCACAGCGAGTTCGGCTCCGGCTCGGGATCGTCGCGGTACTCCTCGTCCTGCTGGACGGTCCGGTAGCCGGCGGTGTTGGGCGTGCCGGCCGGGGTCGCGGTGCCGGGAGAGTTCCGGGCCTCCTCGCGGCGGAGTTCGTCGCGGTCATCGCGGCGGAACTCGTCCCGGCGGGTGTCGGTGCGGGTGTCGTCCGTCGGGTTGCCCGTGCGAGTGTCGTCGGTGCGGAGGTCCGTGCGGGCATCGGTGTGGGCATCGTCCCGGCGTGCGTCGATGCGGGAGTCGTCCCGGCGGACGTCCTCCCGACCGGCCCCCTCGCGGTAGCCGGTCGCCGGCAACTGCGTGGTGGCCGCGGCTGCCTCGCCCGCCGGAACGGGTGCCGGCTCGCCCTGCAACCGGCGCCGGGAGTCCTCGTACTCCGAGTCGCGGAAGCCGGGCTCGGCGTCGTCGCGGGCGCGCTGGCGCTCGCGGGCCCGGACGAACAGGTTGTCCAGCGCGAACGGGCCGGCCCCGCCGAGCAGGAACACCGACAGCGCGGCCGCGATGGCCAGTTCGGCGGAGGTGAACCAGCCGCTGGAGCCGGTGTACTCCTTCACCCCGCCCCAGTTGATGCTCAGCACGATCATGGTGGTCAGGGCCATGCCGCCCAGGGCCGCCAGCCTGGTCAGCAGCCCGACCAGCAGGCCCAGCCCGATCGCGATCTCGGCGACGGCGGTCAGGTGCCCGAAGAAGGACGCGTGGTCGGCCAGCGGCCCCATCAGGCCACCGATCGGGGTGTTGTGCCGGGCCGCGTCCACCGCGGCCTTGAAGCCGTTGGGCGAGGCCGGGTCGAAGAAGCGCGGGTAGCTGAACTTGGCGTAACCGGCGAAGCCGAACAGCGCCGCCAGGAACAACCGCAGCGGCACCACCGGCCAGCCGTTGGCCCGCCACCGGCTCGTCGCATAGGGACCGGTCACCGCCGGATCGGGCCGGCCTGCCGGTTCGTCGGCCAACCGCGTTCGAGCTTTGCCTCTGCGCATCTCGTCCTGCCTTCGGGTTGGCGGCCGGGCCAGGGAACGGCTGCTCCCCCGAGCCCGGCCGGCGCAGCTGCCGGCCCGCCTGTGCTGCTCCTCATGCCGACGGATCGGCGCCGAGCAGGCAGACTGTCAGCTGTGACCAGCATTGATGTGTACAAGGATGCATACGCAGCAGCGGGGGCG
>JAVEEO010000286.1 GCA_030840415.1 Pseudonocardiales bacterium
TTCATGTATGTCCTTTGTGAGATAACGGAAAGCTCGCGCAGCGTACCCGGACGACTACCCAGCGTCGAGCCGAAACCGCTACCGGCAGCGATGCGTTACCGGTCCGTGCCAAACTGCCCCTATGAAGGCGGCGGGCACCTCGATACCGGGAAGCTCGACCCAGCGGGGCCGGAATCCACCCACCCTGGAGGAGGTGGCCGCCCGCGCCGGGGTGTCCCGGGCCACCGCGAGCCGGGTGCTGCGGGGGGCCAGCAACGTCAGTGACCAGGCCCGCACCGCGGTGCTGACCGCCGCCGAGGACATCGCCTACGCGCCCAACCGGGCAGCTCGGTCGCTGGTCACCGGCCGCAGCGACTCGGTGGCCTTCCTGGTCGCCGAGACCGAGGACCGGCTGTTCTCCGACCCGTTCTTCCTCGGCATGCTGCGCGCCGCCCAGACGGTGATCGCCGAGGCCGGCCTCCAGTTGGTGTTCACCGTGGCCTCCAATCCCGACGAGCACCGGCGCTTCCTGCACTACGCCGCCGGCGGCCACGTCGACGGCGTGCTGGTGCTCTCGCTGCACGGCCGTGACCAGCTGCCGCAGGAACTGGAGTCGCGGGCGGTGCCGACCGTGCTCAGCGGCCGCCCGCTCAGCGGCGGGGACGAGTTGTACTTCGTCGACTCCGACAACACCGGCGGTGCCCAGCTGGCCACCGAGTACCTGCTGGCAGCCGGCCGGCGCCGGATCGCCACCATCACCGGCCCGCTGGACATGTGCGCCGGCCAGGACCGGCTGACCGGCTACCGCGCGGCGCTGGCGGCGGCCGGCCGGCCGGTCGATGACGGCCTGGTGGCCCACGGCCAGTTCAGCATCGCCAGCGGCCAGCGGGCGATGGCCGAACTGCTGGCCGCCCGGCCCGACCTGGACGCGGTGTTCGCCGCCTCCGACCTGACCGCGATCGGGGCGATGCGGGCGATCGAGGCGTCCGGGCGGCGGGTCTTCGAGGACGTGGCGGTGGTCGGCTTCGACGACATCGGCGACGCCGAGCTCGCCCATCCGGCGCTGACCACCATCCGGCAGCCGATCACCGACCTGGGCCGCACCATGGCCAGCCGGCTGCTGCAGCGGATCACCGGTGAGCCCGCCGAGCGGCGCACCGTGTTGCCGGTGGAGTTGATCCGCCGGCACACCGCCTGACCGGCCTGCCAGTAGGTCTCGCCGGGCCGGGCAGCGGTCCGGCCGCGGCTCGACTTTCGCTCGTCCGGCGGGCCGCGGCAGATTTGGCCTCGTGAACAACAAATTCGGTCGCAATTGCCGCCCAATGCTTGACACCTCCCGCTCCGGCGCGCATCCTCGCTGATACGTGAGAGCGCTCTCAGCCTCTCGGCGACTACTCGATCCTCGCGCTCCGCACCCACCCGGCGGCCCGGAACCGGCCGTTTCCCACAGGAGGATTCATGCCCAGGTTGTCCCGTACCACCACCCGCCTCACCGGCGTGGTGGCGGTCGCCGTTCTCGGTCTGGCCGGGACGGCAGGATGCTCGTCCGACAAGAAGGCCGACAGCGCCACCGGCTCCGGTGCCACTAATGCCTCCAGCGCCAAGGTCACCCTCACGGTCGGGCTGTTCGGCACCTTCGGCTTCAAGGAGGCCGGCCTCTACGACGCATACACCAAGCTGCACCCGAACATCACCATCAAGGAGGACACCGTCGAGCAGTCCAGCGACTACTGGACCCGGCTCAAGACCCGGTTGGCCTCCGGCAGCGGCCTGGACGACGTGCAGGGCATCGAGATCGGCTTCGTCTCCGACGTGGTGCAGAACCACGCCGACCAGTTCGTCGACTTCGGTTCGCTACCCGACAGCGGTGACCTTAAGTCCTCGTTCTACGACTGGAAGTGGAACCAGGCCACCAGCTCCGACAGCAAGACCGTGGGGCTGGGCACCGATGCCGGACCGGAAGCCATCTGCTACCGGCCCGATCTGCTCAAGGCGGCCGGCCTGCCCTCCGACGGCGCCGAACTCGCCGCCAAGTGGTCGAGCTGGGAGGACTACATCGCCTTCGGCAAGCAGTACGAGGCCTCCCCCACCAAGCCTGCCAACAGCAAGTTCGTCGACAGCGCCGCCAGCATCTTCAGCACCGCCGTCTACCAGGGTAAGAACGCCTACAACGACGACAGCGGCAAGCCCGCCCCCTCCAACAGCGACGGCGTGACCAACGCCTGGAAGTACGCCACCGAGGCGGCCCAGGGCAAGATCACCGCCGGGCTGTCGCAGTTCTCCCCGCCGTGGAACAAGGCCTTCTCCAGCGGCGCGTTCGCCACCATCGCCTGCCCGACCTGGATGATGGGCTACATCCAGGGCCAGGCCGGCACGGCCAACTCCGGCAAGTGGAGCGTGGCTCCGGTGCTGCCCGGCGGCGCCACCAACTGGGGCGGCTCGTGGCTCGGTGTCCCGAAGGCGTCCAAGCACCAGAAGGAGGCCATCGCGCTGGTCGAGTGGCTGACCAGCAAGCAGCAGGAGATCACCATGTGGACTCAAGGTGGCCACTGGCCCTCCAACAGCCAGGCCGCCGAGGACCCGGCGGTCAAGAACGCCAAGGCCGCGTACTTCTCCGACGCACCGGTCGGCCAGATCTTCGGCGACATCTCGAGCAAGATGAAGATCCCGCCGATCGGCCTCTACGACACCCAGATGCAGACCGCGTTCACCCAGGCACTGACCAACGTCGAGACCAAGAACACCGATCCGGGCAAGGCATTCGGCGACGCGCTCAAGGCGATCGAGCAGGTCACCGGCTAGCAGTGCCCGCACGCCGCTGACCCCGGGCCCGGGTTCCGACGAGGTCAGGCCCGGCCGGTCAGCAGGGCCTGCCTGCCGCGGTGAGCCGAGCTCGCCGCGGCAGGCCGCCGCAATACTTTTCCGGTGACGACAAGGCAGAAGGGGACGTCCATGCCCGCCAGCAGCAAGACCGCCGCTCCGCCGGCGGCGGCGTCCCGGCCGCCGGCAGCCAGCCGTCGCCGGCGATCGACCAGGCCGGGCAGCAAGATCGCCTACGCCTACGTCGCGCCGTTCTTCCTGGTCTTCGCCGCGTTCAGCCTGTACCCGTGGCTGGACACCGCCTGGGTGTCGCTGCACAACGTCCGGCTCACCAGCTACGACAAGCAGACCTGGGTGGGATTGGACAACTACCGCAACCTCTTCACCAACGAGTTCTTCTACAACGCGCTGCGCAACACCATCAGCATCGGCATCATCTCCACCGTTCCGCAGCTGTGCCTGGCGCTGGGCATCGCCCACCTGCTCAACTACCGGCTGCGCGGCCGGACGTTCTTCCGGGTCGCGATGCTGATGCCCTATGCCACCAGCCTGGCCGCGGCGACCGTGATCTTCCTGGAACTGTTCGACGCCAACCTGGGCATCGTCAACTGGGGCCTGCACCTGCTGCACCTGCCGCAGCCGGACTGGCAGGGCTCGAAGTGGCCGAGCCAGGTGGCCATCTCGGCGATCGTCACCTGGCGCTGGACCGGCTACAACGCGCTGATCTACCTGGCCGGCATGCAGGCGATCGACTCGGCCCTGTACGAGGCCGCCGCGATCGACGGCGCCTCGCGCTGGCAGCAGTTCCGGCACGTCACGCTGCCCGGCCTGCGCCCGACCATCCTGTTCACCATTGTGGTGTCCACCATCGGCGCCGCCCAGCTGTTCGGCGAGCCGCTGCTGTACCACAACGGCATTCCCAACGGCGGAACCGCTGGCCAGTACCAGACCCTGGGCCTGCTGATGTACCAGCAGGGCTGGACCAATGACCGGCTGGGCCTGGCAGCCGCCACCGCCTGGACGATGTTCGCGATCATCGTGCTGGCGGTGCTGACCAACCTGTTCCTGGCCCGCCGCCGCGAGCACAAGCTCGGCAGCCCCGCCCTGTCGGTGGGAGCGCCGGTGGTCGGCCCGGCAGCGCTGGAGGCGAGCAGATGACCAGCACCGTGACGCCCGGCACCACCGTCGGAAACGGCCCGGTGCGCCGCGCCGGTGAGCCCGGGCAGGCATCGGTGCGGGGCAGGGCGGTACGGGGCAAGCCGATGCAGGCCGGTCCGCTCACCTACCTGATCCTGGCCGTGGTGACGCTGATCTCGGTGTTCCCGCTGTACTACACCATCGTGATGGCCTCCCACACCAACGCCGAGATGGCGGCCAGCACTCCCCCGCTGCTGCCCAACGGCTCGCTGTTCGACAACGTGAGCAAGGCCTTCGAGCTGGCCCCGCTGAACAAGGGCCTGATCAACTCGCTGATCGTGGCAAGCTGCGTGACGCTGGGCACCGTCGCCTTCTGCACGCTGGCCGGTTTCGCCTTCGCCAAGCTGCGTTTCCGCGGTAGCAACCTGCTGCTGGGACTGTGCATCGGCACGATGATGGTGCCGATGCAGATGGGCATCATCCCGCTCTACATGCTGATGGCGAAGTTCGGATTCGCCAATCATTTGCAGGCGGTCATCCTGCCCACCCTGGTCACCGCGTTCGGGGTGTTCTTCATGCGCCAGTACCTGGCCAGCGCGGTGCCGGACGAGCTGATCGAGGCCGGCTACGTCGACGGCGCGGGCACCTTCCGGATCTTCTGCTCGATCGTGCTGCCGGCCGCCCGTCCGGCGATGTCGGTGCTGGCGATGCTGACCTTCCTGACCGCCTGGAACGATTTCTTCTGGCCGCTGATCGCGCTCAGCTCACAGAACCCCACCGTGCAGGTCTCCTTCCAGAGCCTGGCAACCGGGTACGCCCCGGAGCAGTCCATCATCATGGCCGGCACCCTCTACGGCACCGTCCCGGTGCTGATCGTCTTTGCCCTGCTGGGCAGGCAGATTGTCGGCGGAATCATGCAAGGAGCAGTCAAAGGATGACCCAACAGCGGATGACCAACCGACTCCACTTTCCGCAGGGCTTCGTCTGGGGTTCGGCCACCGCGGCCTACCAGATCGAGGGCGCGGTCCACGCCGACGGGCGGCTGCCCAGCATCTGGGACGTGTTCTGCCAGGTGCCGGGCCGGGTCCACGACGGCGACACCGGCGAGGTGGCCTGCGACCACTACCACCGGATGACCGAGGACCTGGACCTGATGGCCGCCCTCGGGCTGCCGTCCTACCGGTTCTCGGTGTCCTGGCCCCGGGTGATCCCCGGCGGCTCGGGACCGGTGAACGAGGCCGGCCTGGACTTCTACCGGCGGCTGGTGGACGGCCTGCTCGAGCGCAACATCACGCCACTGCTGACCCTCTACCACTGGGACCTGCCCCAGGCCCTGCAGTTCGAGGGCGGCTGGGCGAACCGCGACACGGTGGAGCGGTTCACCGACTACGCCGAGGTGATCGGCCGGGCGCTCGGTGACCGGGTGCCGACCATCACGACGCTGAACGAGCCGTGGTGCTCGGCCTTCCTCGGGCACTCCTCGGGCGTGCACGCCCCCGGCCTGACCGACAACGCCACCGCGCTGGCGGTGGCCCACCACCTGAACCTGGCGCACGGCCGCGCGGTGTCGGTGCTGCGTTCGGTCAGCCCGGCCCAGCTCTCGATCACCCTGAACCTCGCCCAGGTCCAGGCCGCCTCCGAGTGTCCGGAGGACCTGGCGGCGGCCGAGCACGTCGACGACCTCGCCAACCGGATCTTCACCGAGCCGATCCTGCGGGGCAGCTACCCGGACCGGCTGCTGCGCGAGACCAACCACATCACGGACTGGTCGTTCGTCGCCGATGGCGACCTGGCCGACATCAACGTTCCGATCGACGTGCTGGGCGTCAACTTCTACGCGCCCAGCAGGGTGGCAGCGGCCACGGAAGAGGTCCGGGCCCAGGTCACCGGCCGCTGGGTCAACGACCCGAGCTCGTCGGAATCGGGCCCGTCGCCGTGGCCGGGCACCGACCGGGCGTACTCGATCCCGCAACCGGGTCCCTACACCGCGATGGGCTGGCCGATCGTGCCGGACGCCCTCACCGACCTGTTGCTGCGGGTGCACCGCGACTACCCCGAGATCCCGCTGATCGTCACCGAGAACGGCGCCGCCTTCGACGACGAGCCGAGCGGGGACCAGGTGCACGACCCCGACCGGATCGACTACGTGCGCCGGCACCTGGCGGCAGTGCACGCCGCCATCGAGGCCGGTGCCGACGTCCGGGGGTACTACCTGTGGTCGCTGATGGACAACTTCGAGTGGGCCTGGGGGTACTCCAAGCGTTTCGGCATGGTGCACGTCGACTACGCCAGCCAGCGCCGCACCCCGAAGGACTCGGCGCTGTGGTTCCGCGACGT
>JAVEEO010000322.1 GCA_030840415.1 Pseudonocardiales bacterium
AGGTCTCAGTAAGCGCTTGCAGCACCATGGCACAGGTCACACTCGGAACGGAAGAGTGTTGCCGGAGCGTTACCAACGGGAGTCTTCGCCCCATCCCTGCGGGACCGGGGGCCTCGAGACGCAGAAATGCCTCCGTCCGATGAGGACGGAGGCATTCCGTGCGTTTCGGACAGCCGCGGTGCGCTGGCGGGCTAGTCCTGCCCTGGCGTCGTCTTGGCGATCTGCATCAGGAACTCGATGTTCGTCCGGGTCTTGCGCAGCCGGTCGAGCAGCAGGTCGATGCCCTGCTGCGGGTCCAGCGCGTGCAGTACCCGGCGCAGCTTGATCACCACGGCGAGCTCGTCCGGCGAGAGCAGGATCTCTTCCTTGCGGGTCGAGGACTGGTCGACGTCCACCGCCGGGAACACCCGCTTGTCGGCGATCTTGCGGTCCAGTCGCAGCTCGGCGTTGCCGGTGCCCTTGAACTCCTCGAAGATCACCGTGTCACCGGCGG
Source organism: Pseudonocardiales bacterium (assembly GCA_030840415.1). Lineage (GTDB taxonomy): Bacteria > Actinomycetota > Actinomycetes > Mycobacteriales > Jatrophihabitantaceae > Jatrophihabitans_A. The sequence goes on from JAVEEO010000322.1 coordinate 494, forward strand.
AACCGGTCTCCACCAGCGCCGAGGCGATGATGGTCAGCGAGCCGCCGTCCTCGATGTTGCGGGCCGCGCCCAGGAACCGCTTGGGCGGGTAGAGCGCGGTCGAGTCGACACCACCGGACAGGATCCGCCCGGACGCCGGGGCGCCCAGGTTGTAGGCACGGCCCAGCCGGGTGATCGAGTCGAGCAGCACCACCACGTCGTGGCCCATCTCGACCAGCCGCTTGGCCCGCTCGATGGACAGCTCCGCGACCATGGTGTGGTCCTGCGGGCGCCGGTCGAAGGTCGAGGCGATGACCTCGCCCTTGACCGAGCGCTGCATGTCGGTGACTTCTTCGGGCCGCTCGTCGATCAGCACCACCATCAGGTGGCACTCGGGGTTGTTGGTGGCGATGGCGTTGGCGATCGCCTGCATGATCATCGTCTTGCCCGCCTTGGGCGGCGAGACGATCAGCGCGCGCTGGCCCTTGCCGATGGGCATCACCAGGTCGATCACCCGGGTGGTCAGGATGTGCGGCTCGGTCTCCAGCCGCAGTCGCTCCTGCGGGTAGAGCGGCGTGAGCTTGGTGAACTCGACCCGGTTGCGGGCCAGTTCCGGGTCCACGCCGTTGATGGTGTCCAGCCGCACCAGCGGGTTGAACTTCTCCTTGCGCTCGCCCTCGCGCGCCTGGCGCACCGCGCCGGTCACCGCGTCACCGCGCCGCAGGTTGTACCGGCGGACGTGGGAGTTGGCGACGTAGACGTCGTCGGAGCTTGCGAAGTAGCCGTTCACCCGGATGAACCAGGAGCCCTTGTCGTCGACGTTGTCGATGATGCCGGCCACCGGAACGAGCACGTCGTCCTCGGAGATGGTCGGCTCGATGTCGTTGCGGCCGCCGCTGTTGCCGCTGGGCGAGTCCGAGCGGTCGCGGGTCCGGCCACGCCGATCGCGGTAGCGCCGCGGCCGGCGGCCCTGACCGAAGTCGTCGTCATCATCGTTGGCGTTGGCGTTGGGACCGGCCTGGTTGCGGTCCCGGTTGCCACCATCGCGGCCGGCACCGTCCCGGCCGGCATCGCGGTTGGCATCGCGGTTGGCATCCCGATTGGCATTGCGGTTGCCGTCCCGGCCGGTGAACTCCCGATTGCCGTCCCGGCTGTCCCGGCTACCTGCCTGCTGGGCGTCGCGGCCGTCCCGGTTCCCGGTTTCCCGGTTGCCGGCCTGCTGGGCGTCGCGGCCGCCGGCCTGGGCGTCCCGACCGTTCACCGGCTGGGAGTCGCGGCCAAAGGTCTCCCGGGGACCGGCCTGCTGGCCGTCCCGGCCATTGACCGGCTGGGTGTCCCGGCCGCTGACCGGCTGGGCCTCGCGGCCGCTGGGCTCCCGGTTCGCGTCGCGGTAGCGGCCGGCGTCGCGGGTGCGGCCACGCTCGGCCTGCCGGGATCCGCCGCTGTCGGCGCCGTCGGTGCCGCGGGAACTGTCCGCGGGGCCATCACCGGTCGCCGGCGCGGTCACTGCGGGCGCGCTGTCGACGGGCTGATCCCCGGTTGTCGGCTGGATGTTGGTGGCGGCCCGGGTGGCCGAGCGGCGGGTGCGGGTGGCCGGCGGCGCCTGGGCGGCCGGAGCGTCCTCGGCAGCGCTCGGGCGGGCCGCGGGCGCGGCGGCCGGGCTGCCGGAACCGCTCGACGGCCGCTTGGCGGTCTCGATGGCGGCGATCAGGTCGCTCTTGCGCATCTTGCCGGTGGCAATGCCCATCGAACTCGCCAGTGCCTGCAGCTCGGGGAGCAGCATCGAGGTCAGCGAGCCGGAACGGCGCTTGGCGCGTTCCTGGGCGGCGTTGTTGGCACCCGCGTCGCTGGAGTCGGTGCCGGGCAGGACGATAAGTTGGTCCTGGGTGTCTGTCACTGTGGTTTCGGATCCTTCCGAGTGGTCGTACGTCTCTTTTCGGTCAGACGCACACCGGTGTTAGGTCGGCGGGGTATCGCCGGACTGATCGATGACGATCAGGGAACTCGCAGTCGAGGTCGGAGCGGGCTCGTCCAGGGGTTTCCCAGCTCGAATTTTCAGTGGGTTCTGACTGAGATTCGACTTCTGGAACGTCCGCGCAGGCTCTTCGGGCTGCTTCGTCGCGAGGCTGGCACAACCGTGGTCACGCGAGGAATGAGGTAAGACTAGACGCAAGCTGCTCACTGCGCCAACACAGGGTGGCGCGTGTCTTATTCCCGTCCTGGAGCCGGCTCTGACAGTGCCTGCCCCGCCGTCAGACCGCCGGGCAGGCACTGTCGGACGAGCCGGTCCGGCCGGTCAGAGAGCGACGACGTGCGCGCCGACCGACACCGCCAGCACGGCCCATTCCCAGCCCTGCGGGCACAGCGCACCGGCCGTCGCGGAGCGATCGGCGGTGGTCAGCGCCAGCACCGAGGAACCGGCGCCGGAAACCACGGCGGCGATCCCGCGCCGGCGCAGCGAGCTGACCAGCCCGGCGCTGGCCGGCATGTCCGCGGCCCGGTAGTCCTGGTGCAGCCGGT
>JAVEEO010000328.1 GCA_030840415.1 Pseudonocardiales bacterium
CCCTTCGACGCGTGTCGGAGGGCGTGAAGCGCTCGCTGTCGCTCAATAGATGATGAGTCTTGAGTAGAATTTGGCTCAGCATTCCATGGCCTTCGGTCAAGTAGCTGTGCTTAAGTGCCGCCCCGGAGTCCTCCTTGTAAGCATGATCCGGGCTGTATCACCTGTCTGGTCTATTGAGAGCGTTCCTCCACCGCCAGCCAATCCCACTACACAGCCCGCCGTAGAGCTCTGAGAACGTCACCCGAAAGACGGCCCGCTCCCCCACGTTAAGCCCTCTGCTAGTGGTCGGCGTACCCGGCCGCTCAATCCGGCTGAGCTTGTCGTACGTCCAGACCGTCGGCGGCACATCGCCGAGGAAGCACACCTCATTGGTGTAGCTGAGGGTAGGGCTCTCGAACGTCTGGCCAGCGAAGCCGGCCTCTGGGCCGGTCGCACCATCCGGCGCGCCAGCCGGGATGCGCTCGCGGAAGCTGAAGGTGTGGGCCTGCCCGCGGCTTAGCTCCTTCGGAAACCGGATCGTGTGCATGGTGCCGCCCTCGTGCTGCTCGGGCACGCCTGCGCTGCCTCCGCTGAGCGCGAAGATCTCGGTCGGGCTGTAGCTGCCGTAGCGGAATCCGGCCGCACCGTCGACGAGGGACAGCAGCGTGCGGGTCTGGTGGGACTCGAAGAACTTCCGGTCGCGGATGACCGTCACCACGTGCAGGTGCTCGATCAGGAAGCCGCCGTGCGGGATGACCATCCCCTTCGGCGTCTCCGAGCCGGCGTAGTACGAGGTCAGCAGCACCACCGCCAGCTCCTCGATGGCGTCGTTCTCCCACCCCCGGACGGTGTTCGGCTTCCGCCCCACCGACCCTGCGAAAGCCCTCCGCCGGTCTTCCGTGTCACCCGCTGGCGGCCCGTCGACGCCGTAGACCGCCCGCAGGGCCGGCCCGCCGCGGTGGCCGCCGAGCGAGTTGACGGCCGTGATGAGGCGCTCCCGCACCGTCGAGAGCGGCACGTCAGGGCCGCCGCAGTAGTCGATGACCGCCGGGGCGTTCTTCAGCCGGTCGAGCGTCAGGCCGGGGCCTTTACGCAGGTAGATCAGGTCGTCGATCAAGTCGTTGCGGCTGCGCAGCGTCACGCTGGCACCGCCCGACCGTGCTTTCGGGCCGTTTCGACGTTCTGATCGTCTTCTGACCAGCGCTGGCTCCGCCCGGCCAGAGTTGCCCGGGCTGACCGCCCTGGCACCGGGCCAGGGGCGCAGCCGCTACCGAGAGGACCAGTCACCATGTCTGACATTCTGCCCCGCAATTCGGGTCCAAACCGGCCGAACGTCCCCGAGGGCTTCAGCCGGGCCGAAGGCAAGCAGCTCCAGGCGAGCACCAACCGCGAGGTCGCGGCCGGCATCGTCATGAACACCCGGCTGTCGGTGGCGCACTTCGTCACCAACACCGCCCTCAACCACGCGACCAGCCTGACCCGTCAGGCCTACACCCTGGCCGACGGCGATGAGTACCTGGCCAGCCGGCTCGGCGCACTCGTGGACGGTTACGTCCGCTTCGCCCACGACGAGGTCGCCAGCCTGCGGCGGCTGGCGTGACCGTAGCCGGGTCCGGTCAGGTCACCGCCGACGACGCCCCGCTGCCAGCGGGGCCTGACGGTGAGCGGCTGGCGTTCGACCTCATCGCGGTGATCAACGAGCACCTGAGCGAGCTGCTGGCCTTCAGCGAGCGGCTGGTGCTGGTAGGTCAGTCGCTCGTCGGCGACCTCGAGCAGCTCATCGGTGACCACGCCGTGCGGGTGCTGCAGCTCGTCCAGGGCAGGACGACCCCGTGAGCGCCGGGCTGCTCGTCGGCCTGGTGGTCGGCTTCGTCATCGGCGTCGGGGCGACACTCGCCTGGGCGGCGTGCAGCCCCCCGGTGTCCAGCCAGCCGCCGCCCGACCAGCAGCTCCCGGCCGAGGTCCAGGCGGTGCTACGCCGCCTGGACCTCGGGGCCGAGCTGGTCGGGTCACTGCTGCGCGATGTACTGCGCAGTCGAAAATGAGCGTCCAGTGAATCCGCGGTCCTGGCTCGATCAGCTGGTGGGCGGCTGTGTCAGCGTGCTGTTTGGCGCAGCCGCCCTCTACCTGGCCGTTCGCCTCATTCAGGCGGTCTGGGTAACCGCTCTGAGCCTGCTCGGCGTTATCGGGCTGGTCGCCGTCGCCGTCCTGGTGGTGCGGTCCCGGCGCCAAAACTGGTAGCACCGGCAGGCACAAATACAGGCCGATTCAAGAAAAAGTTAATGCGGTTCTACCGAAGAAACTGCTGGACCGGTCGCTGCTGTGCTACCAGAACATACTGTTGACCAAATTCGCAATCGATTGTTAACTAATTCGGCTCCGCTCATCAGCCATTAATTGAGCAGCAATACCAATCCGTAAATGCAAGGAGGCCACCACTATGTCTCGAACCTTCAAAGACTCCCCAAACGGCAAGCAGCGCGGCCCCGGCCGGCAGCGCAATATCTCGGTCCGGGCCGTCCGGCGTGATCCGCCGGATCTGCAGAAGCTCAGCCGGGCCCTCATCACCCTGGCCACGGCTGAAGCTGCCGCCGAAGCCGAAGCGGCGATCGCCCAGGCGAAGGCCACCCCACCGGCTGATCAACCCGACCCTGCCTCCTCTGCCGGTGACCCCGAGGACGACCGTGTCTGATCGCCTCGTCTGGCGACAAGCGCACTGGCCCCGGCCGCTCGACGCGGCCGGGGCGGTGGCGGCCCCGCGGGCCTGGGCGGCTGACCAGCGCTCACCGCTCATCGTGCTGGAGGCCCGGGCCGACGTGGCCGGCGTGCAGTACCTGCTCGGCGCGCCGGCCGCCGCCCAGGACGCCGTCGAGCGCCGGCTGAGCGCCGCCGTACCGGGTGCCGGCCTGACTGAGTTCGACGGCGAGCGTGCCGCCGTGTCAGCGGCCGGCCGGCTCAAGCTGTCGACCCGCCACCGGGCGCTGCGTACTGATCTGCCCGAGGTGGCCACTCGGCAGGTGCTCGGTGCCCTGACGGCTGTCAGCAAGGGCGAGCTGCTCGTCCTGCAGCTGGTACTCGGCCCGCGCCGGATTCCGCTGGCCGTGCCGAACCAGTCGCCGTCCTCGATCGTCATGCCCTGGTACCAGGTCGCCTGGCACGGCAATGGTGGCACGGTCGACGGCGAGAAACGCACCGCCCTGCGCGAGAAAGTCGGTGAGCACGGTTTCGCCGCCACCGTCCGCCTCGGCGCCCTGGCCGCTGACCCTGCCCGCCGGCGCAGCCTGATCCTTGGCCTCTACGCCGCCCTGCGCGTCAACGAAGCCCCGGGGCTGCAGACCAAGCTCGTCCGGGAGCGACCGGAGCAACTCAACGGGGCGGCCCGACCCTGGCACTGGCCGCTGCGCCTGAACGTCAGCGAAACGCTGGCATGTACCGGCTGGCCGTTCGGCGACCAGGAGCTGCCCGGCCAGCCACCGCTGCACCCGCGCCAGGTCGCCCCGGCCGAACTGGCCGGCAAGAATGATCGGATCGTCGGCGCGGTCCTCGCCCCCGGCGTCTCCGGCCAGCTCGGCTACTCGGTGACCGACGCGCTCCGGCACTCCTGGGTGATCGGGCCGACCGGCACCGGCAAGTCCACGCTGCTGCTCAACCTCATCGACCAGGACCTCCGCGCCGGCCGCCCGGTCGTCGTCATCGAGCCGAACGACCTCGTCACCGACCTGCTAGCCCGCATTCCCGAGGAGCGGCGGGACGACGTGGTGCTGCTGGACTGCCTCGACGACGCACCCGTCGGCATCAACCCGCTCATGCGCCACGGCCGCAGCCCCGAGCTGGTAGCCGATTCGCTGCTAGCCACCTTCCACGCCCTCTACGGCGACGGCATCGGCCCGCGCAGTACCGACATCCTGGCCAACGCCCTGAACGTGCTGGCCCGGCAGGGCGACGCCTCGCTCGTCATGCTGCCGCTGCTGCTCACCAACGCCGGCTTCCGCCGCTCGCTCACCGCACGGGTGGTGCGCGAGGATCCGGTGGCGGCCGGGCCGTTCTGGCGCTGGTTCGAGGGGCTCTCCGACGACGCCCGCTCCCAGGTCATCGCTCCACTCCAGAACAAACTGCGCCCGCTGCTTCGCCCGAATTTGCGCAACGTCCTCGCCCAGCGCAGCCCGCGCTTCAACCTGCGCCAGGTGCTGACGGAGCAGAAGGTGCTGCTCGTGCCGCTCCAGAAAGGCGTCATCGGGCCGGACACCGCCGAGCTGCTCGGCGCCCTCGTCATCGCCGAACTCTGGCTGGCCGTGCGCGAGCGCCGGGCCGTCCCGGAGAACGAGCGCACCCCGGTCATGGTCTACATCGACGAGGTCCAGGACTACCTGCGGCTGCCGACCGACCTGTCTGATGCGCTCGCCACCTCCCGCTCGCTTAAGGTCGGCTGGCACCTCGCCCACCAGTACCGCGACCAGCTGACGTCCGGCATGCGGGCCGCCTTCGAGGCTAACGCCCGCTCGCGCATTTGCTTCCAGCTCGGCGCCGGCGACGCCAGAGCGATGGCCGCCGGCCAGTCGGCCGTCGCACCGGAGGACTTCAGCGCCCTGCCGGCCTACCACGTCTACGCCTCGCTCATGCGCGGCAACACCGTCCAGCCGTGGGCCTCGGCCACCACCGAGCCGCCACCGGCGTCCTGCAGCGATCCCGCCGACATCCGGGCCCGCAGCCGAGCCGCCTACGGCCGGCCGCTGGCCGACATCGAGGCCGACTTCGCTGGTCTGCTTGACGGCAGCAGTGGCACTGACAATCCGACGATCAACCTCGGTCGGCGGAAGCGGGCAACCCCATGACCGCCGCCAACAACCAGTCCGGTCGCTGGTCCGCTCGCGTGGCGAGCCAGCCGGCCGCACCCACCGACCTACCGGCCCCCGGGCAGCAGTCTGCGCCCGAAAGTCTCACTGCAGCAGTGAGACCAGTTACCCCTGAGCGCAGCCGGCCGCACGGCCCCAGCCGAAGTAGCCGCGGACCCGGTAAGCGCGGTCAGCGGGAACAGGCCGAACGGCTCAAAGCCCACCTCAGCTCCCGTGACCTTGCCGTGCTTTTCAGCCTCGACGCTCACCGCTTTCTGACTACCCGGCAGCTGGCCCGCTTCCACTTTGCTGATCACACGACGCCGGCCGCGGCGAGCCGGATCTGCCGGCGGGTGCTGCAGCGGCTGTTCGACTTCGGCCTGATCGAGCACTTGGAGCGGCGGGTCGGTGGCGTCCGGGCTGGCTCAGCCTCCTACGTCTGGCGGGTCGGCCCGGTCGGCGACCAGCTGCTGCGCGCACTGGCCGCCGCCGACGACCGGCCGCGCGGTCGCCGTAAGGAACCGTCGCTGCGCTGGCTGGAGCACTGCCTGCTGAGCGCCGAGGCCCACCTCAGCTTGCTCGACCTGGCCCGGGCCCGGCAGCTGGAGCTGCTGTCGGTGGTGACGGAACCGCGCTGCTGGCGGCGCTACATGCCGATCAGCGGCGGCCCGGAGACGCTGAAGCCGGATCTGCTGGCGGTGACGGCCCAGGCTGACTACGAAGACCACTGGTTCATTGAGGTGGACCGAGCGACGGAGAGCCTGCCGACGCTGCTCGGTAAGTGCGCCCAGTACGAGGACTACCGCCGCAGCGGCCAAGCCGGTGACGTCGTGCCGCTGGTGGTCTGGGTGGTGCCGGACGAAGGCCACGCGGCCAAGCTTTCAGCGGCGATCAGCGCCAGCCGGACGCTCGACCCGGGGCTGTACCGGGTTTGCACGCTGGACAGCTTGCCGGCTGTCATCGGCGGGGGCGCGGCGTGAGCGCTCCTCCCCGGAACCGCGTCCTCGCAGGCGACGCGCGGACGCAGCTGCGCCGCCTGCCGGCTGCCAGCGTCGACCTGGTGGTGACGAGCCCGCCGTACTTCCGGCTGCGCGACTACCAGATTGACGGGCAGCTCGGCCTGGAAGCCCACGTCGATCAGTGGGTCAGCGGCCTGCAGGCGGTCGCCGGTGAAGTGGCCCGGGTGCTGGTGCCGACCGGCAGCTTCTGGCTGAACCTGGCCGACACCTACTCGACGCACCCGCGGCAGGGAGCAAGTAGGAAGAGCCTGCTGCTCGGCCCGGAACGCCTCGCGCTGGCGCTGCTGGCGGACGGCTGGCGGCTCAGAAACAAGGTGGTCTGGCAGAAGGCCAACCCGATGCCGAGCTCGGTGCGCGATCGGCTGACCTGCACCTGGGAAGTCATCTACGTCCTCGCTCGGCAGGCTGACTACTTCTTTGACCTCGATCGCATCCGGCAGCCGCACACCAGCCGGCACCACGGCCGGCTGCAGCTTGACCATGTCCGGCCCCACAGCCGGGAGGTCTGGCGCGGGCCTAACGGTGACGATGCCTCGGGGCTGGACCTGCTGAAGGCGCGCGGCATCATCGGGCACCCGCTCGGCAAGAACCCGGGAGATGTCTGGCGGCTGTCGTCGAGCGGCTACCGGAGCGCCCACCACGCCACCTTCCCGGTCGCCTTAGCTGAACGGGTCATCGCGGCCGGCTGCCCGGAGGCGCGCTGCGTGGCTTGCCGGCTGCCCTGGCAGCGCCAGACCATCCGGGCGCTCGGTGGCACTGCGGTCCGGGGCGCGCTGGGGCCGAGCTGCGCCTGCGCCGCGCCCAGTGAGCCGGGATTGGTGCTGGACCCGTTTTTCGGGGCCGGGACGACGGCTGTGGCGGCTGAGCGGCTGCACCGCGACTGGCTCGGTATCGAGCTGAGCCCGGACTTCGCCGCCCTGGCTGAGCGGCGCATTCAGGACGCCCGCGCCGGACCGGCCCGGCGGGCGGCATGAACCGGCTCGTCGGTGTCATGCGGCCGAGCACCCATCAAGTGAACTGCCACCAGGCAGCTCCGCTCGCCCGCACCAGCACCGAGGAGGTGTGCCATGTCCCTCGCGGACAACGGCTCGACCGGAAAACCTGGCGTGAAAACGCTGGCCATCCGGCTGGAGCCAGACCTGCACGCGCAACTGAGCGTGATCGCCCAGCTGCGCGGCCACACGATCACCGATGAGATCAAGGCGGCGCTCGAGGCCCACGTCAAGGCCGCGAAGACCATGCCCGAACTCGCCAGCCGTGCCCAAGCCATCATCGACGACATCGAGCGCGAGGCCACCGCCCGCCAAGAAGCCATCGCCACCCTGTTCGGCACAACCGAACCGGATGCGGCGGCACCGGCAGAGCCGTCGACCGGGGAGCCGGAGCCAGCAGCTCCGCAAGCCGGCCGTGCACGCGGGCGGCGCGGCGGATCGGAGGACGCAGGCAACTGACGGAAACCGTCAGCTTGGCACCACGTCTATCGGTGCCAACCCTGGCAGGGGCCGGACGGTTCGAGACGACATCTATCTCACCGTCCACCCCTGCCAGTAACACCTATTGAGTAATCAGAGAGGAGGTCATCTATGCACCCCGAACAACCACTAGGAGGCGAGCAGCCGCTGGAACCGATGAGCCAGCCAGCCCAGGAAGTCGCTGAACGTCCAGTCGGGCCACTGCTGCCCGAGCCTGAGCAGCATGAACAGCAACAAGCCCCGCCGCCGCGGATCTGGGTGGCCTCCCTGTCCGACTACAACAACGGTGTCCTGCACGGTGCCTGGATTGAGGCGGCCCGCGAGCCTGAGGAGATCCAGGCCGACATCAACACCATGCTGGCTGCCTCACCCTGGACGGCCCAG